>JAAAPH010000035.1 GCA_009908415.1 Bacteroidota bacterium | reverse complement strand
AGCCAGGCACGACGGGCACGCCGGCTTTCGCCATGGTGTCCTTGGCCAAGCTCTTCTCCCCCATGAGCCGGATCGTCTCGGGCGAGGGGCCGATGAACTTGATGTCGTGATCGGCACAGATCGCGCTAAACTCGGCGTTCTCGGAGAGGAAGCCATAGCCGGGATGGATGGCGTCGGCGCCGGTGACTTCCGCCGCCGCGATGATGCGGTCGGGCCGGAGGTAGCTTTTGTTCGAGGGCGGCGGCCCGATGCACACGGCCTCGGTGGCAAAGCGAACGTGAAGGGAATCACGGTCGACCGTCGAATAGACCGCCACCGTCTTCAACCCCATCTCGTGACAGGTGCGAATGATGCGGAGGGCGATCTCTCCGCGATTGGCAATGAGAACCTTATTGATCATCGTGGAGTGTGGACTTGGCGTTCGGGCCCGGCTCCTCCCGGATCGGCTGTGCGGCGCTCCGCTCCCCCAGCGCATAGGCTCGCACAAGGACAGGCCGTGGGGCGAATAATTACGCGGGCTCGATAACGAACAGCGGCTGATCAAACTCCACGGGCTCGGCGTCGTCGACCAGCACCTGTTGGATGACCCCCGGCGTTTCGCATTCGATCTCGTTCATGATTTTCATGGCCTCGATGATGCACAGCACGTCGCCCTGCCCCACGCGATCGCCGACCTCAACGAACGGGTCGGCGTCGGGAGACGGGGCCCGGTAGAAGGTGCCCACGAGTTCCGCAGTAACTACGTGCTCGCCCGCGCTTACATTCACGTCGCCGTCCTCGTCGGCCGAGGCGTCGGCGGCGGCCTCCGCGTCGGTGGACGGCGAGGCGGCGGCGTTGGAGTTGTTGCTGTGCGCTGGCGTCGACGAGGCGGGAGCGTTCGGCTGGGGCGGCTGCGGGGCGTGGTGCGGAGGCGCATGCCCTCCCGCGTAGGCCCCCGGCTGGGGCGGCACGCCGTACGATGGCTGCGGCATGCTGTACGACGGCGCCGTCGGCTGCATCATCACCGTCGGCGCGTTCTGGCGGATCGTGAGCTTGAAGTCGTCCTCCTCAATCTCGACCTCGGCCACCCCGCTCTCCGAGACGATCTTGAGCAGTTCCTGTATTTTCGCGAGATCCATGCGTGAGTCGTACGTTGTCTGCAAATCTGGTGATGGCGGCGACGCCGCTGGGTGGGATTAGTTCGTCACGCGCGTCTCATACTCGCCCGTGTTCGTGTTGACCCGCACCACGTCGCCTTCCTCGATAAAGAGGGGGACGTCCACCGTGACGCCGCTTTCGAGCGTAGCCGGCTTGGATCCGCCCTGGGCCGTGTTGCCGCGCAACCCGGGGTCCGTTTGCACTACCTCAAGCTCGACCTTCTGCGGAAGCTCCATCTTGAGCGGCTCGTTCGTGTCGGCCCGGAATAGGATATCAACCATGCCGCCTTCTTTCAGGTACTCACGGCCGTCCACCTGCTCGGGCGGCAATGAAAATTGCTCGTACGTTTCGGTGTTCATGAAATGGAGGCCGTAGTCGTCCTCGTAAAGATACTGGTGCGGACGGTTCTCGACGCGGACCTCTTCTACCTTCGCGCCGGCGCGGAACGTGTTCTCCAGTTCGCGGCCGTCGCGGACGTTTTTAAGCGTGGTACGCACGAACGCCCCGCCTTTGCCCGGCTTCACGTGCAGAAAGTCAACGATCTGCCACAGATCGTCCTTCCAGATGAAAGTCAGTCCATTGCGGAAATCACTCGTGTTTACCGTAGCCATGGGTGCGTGCGTCCGAACGTTCTCGTTGTTTCAGGTGAGCTAATATATTGTTGGTGGCCTCTGGCTGTCAATATTCCCGCCTGCGCCGGGATTGTACCATTAAAATGAAGCCGGGGGAATGTTGCGTGTGACCGTCTGATCCCGTGTGGAAGAAGGCCCCGTCACAAACAATTCACGCGGGCAACCGGCCCCATCGACCGTCTCATCACCGATAGGGCTTGTCACGGTCGAGCGCCTCGGCGAGGTCGGTCACCCCGATTGGCCCTCCTCGATAGCGAAAGGGCTCGCCATAGGTGGCCCCGATCTTGTATCCTTGCGTACGCGCTCGCGCCTCAATCCATTCGAAGAACGTCGGGTTGGACACGAACGTCTCGGGCTCGTCCGTGTCGGCCTCGTACTCCGGATGGAAAAATTGCGATTTGAAGGCTTGCAGCGCCTCGATCCGCTGCTCCCACACGTCGGAGACGTCGACGACGAGGGTGGGCTCGAACGGGATGGCCTGCATGTAGTGAAGCACATGGTGCGGCCGCCACGGCTCTTGCACCGCGCCGTCGTCGCCCGTCGTCTCCACCTTCCGGAGCCCGCTGTAAAAGAGCGCGTCGCCAGCAAGCTCGGCGGCAGCGCAGTGGTCGGGGTGGCGGCACTCGGTGGCGTTGACGAGCACGATGCCCGGCCGGTACCGGCGGATGCGCCGGATCAGCACACGCTGGTTGGCCTTCGTGTTGGCAATGTCCCCATCGGGCAGGCCCAAGTTTTCCCGCACGCTCAGCCCGATGATCTCGGCAGCGCGCTGGGCCTCTTCCATCCGCAGCGCGGGCGTGCCGCGCGAGCCGAGCTCGCCCTTCGTGAAGTCGATGATGCCCACGTCGTAGCCCTGCTGCGCGAGCAGGCACATGGTGCCGCCTGCACACAGCTCGACGTCATCGGGGTGGGCGGCCAGCGCGAGCACATCTAACGTAGCGGACGGGGCCATAAGGGGGAAGGCGTCTCAAATTCTTTGGAATGCGACAGCGCGTTCGGTTAAGACGTGCGCCAAGACGCCGATGGTAGGAATGAGTGGCTGCGTCGTTCCCTTGCTACCTGGCCCCACCCCGCCAAAGACGCTCCAGGAGCACCGAGCGCACGCCCTGCGATTCAGGACATCTCTCATTTTTCGTACAACCCTTGCAACCGCATGCGATACCTCCCCTTCGGTGAACGCATCACCTCCCGCATGGAGCTCGGCGTCCCCGACGAGCTTCAACGCTACTGCCTCGACCTTTACAAGCGGACGCGCCACGCTTATGAGGAAGCGGGCTGCCCGCTCGGCACCTCCGACGAGGCCATGCTCATCTGGTTCACATTCGACTATCAGGCGTCCAGCCGCTCGCGCCAGATTCACTGTAACTGAGCGTCGCGGCGGGTACCAACCAGCGATCGTCAAAGCGTCGCGAACGTTAACAGCGCACGCCGACTTGTCCCGTCATGTGGCTCACTGCGTACGCTGCCACGAGATCGTCATTTGTCGCAAACGATTCGTGACCATCTCTGACGCGTCCATCGGACGCATATGGCAGCGCGGAGAGCACCGCGAAACGCGTCTCCCTCAATTCACCACAAAGTTGACGATGCGGCCCGGCACGTAGATTTCGCGCTGGATCGACTTGTCGTCGAGGTAGCGGGCCACGTTGTCTTCGGCCCGAGCGGCCGCGAGTACATCGTCCTCCTCGGCATCGGCGTCCACCTCGATGGTGCCGCGCACCGTGCCGTTTACCTGCACGGCCATCTCCACCACCTCACGCTGCAGGTAGCTCTCGTTAACTTCAGGCCAGTCCTCATAGGCCAGCGTCTCATCATGACCCAGCCGGCGCCACAGCTCCTCGCTGAGGTGCGGGGCGAACGGGCTGAGCAGCAGCACGAACGGCTCGGCGATCGCCTGCGGCATGGCATCCCACTTGTTGGCCGCATTGACAAACTCCATCATCTTGGCGATGGCCGTGTTGAAGCTCAAGGCTTCGATGTCTTCCGTCACCTTCTGGATCGTCTCGTGCAGCAGGCGCAGCTGCTCACGCGTCGGCTCGTCGTCGGTGACGGCGGTCTCGCCCTCCGATTCGCCGGCGATCAGGCGCCAGACGCGGTTCAGGAAGCGGAAGACGCCTTCGACGTCGCTCGTGCTCCAGGGCTTGACCTGCTCCAGCGGGCCCATGAACATCTCGTAGAGCCGCAGCGCGTCGGCACCGTACTCGTGCACGACCTCGTCGGGATTGACGACGTTGCCGCGGCTCTTGCTCATCTTGTGGCTTCGCGCGTCGACTCGAATCGACGGGTTCTCCTTCAGGACGAACACGTCGCCCTCCTTGCGCACCTCGTCTTTGTCGACCTGCTGCGGCGTGAGTTCCTCGCCGGTGCGCTCGTCCTGTCCGCCGTCCACGTGCTCGGCCGAAATCAGCTGCCCCGCGTCGTTGCGGTAGACGGTGTACTCCATCTCTCCCAGGATAATGCCCTGGTGGACGAGCGTCTCGAACGGCTCCTCGGTGGAGACGACGCCCGCGTCGTAGAGCACCTTGTGCCAGAAGCGCGCGTACAGCAGGTGCAGTACGGCGTGCTCG
>JAAAPH010000218.1 GCA_009908415.1 Bacteroidota bacterium | reverse complement strand
ACGTTGTCCGATACACCGCCGTGCTCGCGGTCTTGACCGGCGCGGCCAGCTCCCTGGCCGTGTGGACCGACGGCAGCTTTTTTGCTTGGCAGGACGCCTGGTGGGCGCTGCTTCTGATGCCGCTGATCCTGGGCTACGCCGTGCTGCACTACCGCCACCACGGGTACGCCCTCGGAGACGGCGAGTTTTTCGTTCGCCGCGGCGTACTCAAGCAGCACACCTGGATCATTCCCACTGAAAAATATCACGTATTCTACCGCACTGCCTCCGTCTTTCAACGCCGGCTGGGCTTGGAATCGCTCTTCGTGGATACGGCAGGGGCGGCGACTTTTGCCTTCCCCGAAGTGGTCGACCTGCCCCAGGATGCCGCCCGTGACATCCAACAGCAGCTCTACCATCAGTTCCAGTCGCTGTACGCCGACCGCATTGAGGCGGCAACGGCTCAGGCTGACCATGTGACCCCACCCCGCACCCGTCCGTCGATCCCGGAAGAGGAGCTCCGCAACTTGTGATGCCGTGCGCTCGATGACGCGCGCTACTGCGCGTTGGCGAGCGGGGCGGCGGTTTGTGGTGCGGTGTTCTCTTTCAACCGCCTCACTCTCGATTCACTCTCGATTTCCGACTGTCCTCCTTGTCCACCTCACGCTCCAGCGGCATCTTGCTGCACATCACATCACTGCCCAGCCGCTTCGGCATCGGCGATCTCGGCCCCGCCGCCTATCGGTTTGCCGACTTTTTAGCCCGCACCCACCAGCGCCTCTGGCAAATCCTCCCGCTGGGTCCGGTGGGCTACGGGGCCTCGCCGTATTCTAGTGTGTCGACCTTCGCCGGCAACCCGCTCCTCATCAGCCCCGAGCGGCTCCTGGCCCATGGGCTCCTCACGGAAGAGGATCTGGCCGATGTGCCCGCCTTCCCCGCCGGCCGCGTGGACTATGACGCCGTCACCGAGTACAAGCGACAGCTTCTCAACACGGCCGTCGAGCGGTTCGAGGCCAATGCCACCTCAGAAGACATCCGGGCCTTCGACATCTTCTGTGAGCAAAACGCCGACTGGTTGGAGGACTATGCGCTGTACGCTGCGCTCAAGGAAGCCCACGGCGGCGCAGCGTGGAGCGACTGGCCCACGCCGCTCGCCCTGCGCGCGTCCGACGCGCTGGAGGCGGCCCGCCGCAAACATGCCCGGGCGCTTCGCCAGCACAAGCTGTGGCAGCACTGGTTCGACCAGCAGTGGACGGCGCTCCGGGACTACTGCCATCACCGCAACATTCAGCTGTTTGGCGACCTCCCCATCTACGTGGCCGAAGACAGCGCCGATGTATGGGCCAACCAGTCACTCTTCCATCTGGATGCCTCGGGCCAACCCACCGTCGTGGCAGGCGTACCGCCGGACGACTTCAGCGACACCGGTCAGCGGTGGGGCAACCCGCTCTACCGCTGGGACGTGATGCGCGAGCGCCACTACGGATGGTGGCGCCGCCGCCTCGCCCACATCCTGGAGCAGGTGGACCTCGTGCGCATCGATCACTTCCGCGGACTCGCGGCTTACTGGGAAATTCCCGCCGATGAAGCCACAGCCATCAATGGGCGATGGGTAGACGGGCCGGGCGCTGACCTGTTCGCAACACTCCAGAAGGGCCTCGGAACGCTGCCCGTCGTAGCGGAAGACCTCGGCCTGATCACCCCCGACGTCGTTGCCCTCCGTGAACGATTCGACTTTCCGGGCATGGCCGTCCTGCACTTTGCATTTGGGGATGGTCCGTCCTCGGATTACCTTCCCCACAATTACACACGCAACCTGGTCGCCTACACCGGCACCCACGACAATAACACGACGCGCGGATGGTGGTCCAGCGACGCGCTCTCGCCGTCGGACCGCTCCTTCGCCCGGGAATACCTGGGCCTGTCGCACGAGCAGGCCCCCGCGGTGCACTGGCGGTGCCTTCGCATGCTGATGGCTTCTGTGGCCGACCGTACGATTTTCCCGCTGCAGGACGTGCTCGGACGAGGCGCAGAAGCGCGGATGAATAATCCGGGCGATGGCGGCGACAACTGGACATGGCGCGTTGCCCCCGGCGCGCTGAACGACGACGTCGCCGAGCGCCTCGCGACCCTCACGCGTGTGTACGGCCGGGCGCCGGCACACCCCGACTGATCATCTTCTTCCTCGCTCTCTCGCCTCTCGCGCTTCCATGACCTCTTTTCCGCATCGCCCGCTCGGCGCTCTTCCCACCGACGACGGCGTGACCTTTCGGGTGTGGGCCCCTCATGCCGATGCGATCACGCTCCTGCTTGACGCCGATGAGACTCCACTCCCGCTGGAACCCAGCGGTGACGGCTACTTCGAGCGCACCGTTGACGGGCTGGCGCCCGGCGCGCGATATCGGTACCAACTGAACGACGAGGGCCCTTTTCCCGACCCCGCGTCTCGGTTTCAGCCCGAAGGCGTGCATGGCCCCTCCGAGGTCGTCGACCCGCATGCGTTCGAATGGCAGGATGCGGACTGGCGGCCGCCACCCCGCGACGAGTGGGTGATCTACGAACTCCACATCGGCACCTTCTCAGCCACGGGCACGTACGCCGGCGTGCAAGAGCGCCTCGACGCCCTGAAGGCCCTCGGCGTCACCGCCATCGAACTGATGCCGGTGGCCGACTTCCCGGGCCGCTGGAACTGGGGCTACGACCCCGCCGCGCTGTACGCCCCCTCCCGCGCCTACGGCACACCCTATGGCCTCCGAGCGCTCGTCGACGCCGCCCACCGCGCCGGACTCGCCGTCATCCTGGACGTGATCTACAATCACCTCGGGCCGGATGGCGCGTACGCGGCCGCCTTCGCGCCCATGTTCACCGAGAAGCATCACACGCCGTGGGGCCCTGCCATCAACCTCGACGACACCCACAGCGCGGGCGTCCGCCACTTCTTCATCGATAACGCCCTCCACTGGCTCCGTGAGTACCACGTCGACGCGCTACGCCTCGACGCCACGCACGCCCTCAAGGACGACAGCGACACGCACTTCCTCGCTGAGCTGCACGACCGCGTGCATGCCGAGATCGACGGCCCGCCGCGCGCCCTGATCGCCGAAGACCCGCGCAACGTCAACACGCTCGTGCAACCCCGCTCGGAAGGCGGCTTTGGGCTCGACGCCGTCTGGACCGACGACTTCCATCACCAGATCCGCCACATGACGGCCGGCGACTCGCATCAGTATTTCGCGAGCTTCGAAGGGCACCGCGCCCCCGAGCTGGCTACCACGATCCGGGACGGCTGGTTCTACCAAGGCCAGCCGGATCCCACTGGAGCGCCCTTCGGCACGGACCCTGCCCCAGTGGATCTGGACCAGTGCGTGATCTGCATCCAGAACCACGATCAGATCGGCAACCGGCCGACGGGCAACCGCCTTACCGAGGACATCTCGCACGCGGTCTACCGTGCGGCCTCGGCGCTGCTCCTCTTTGCGCCGGAGACGCCACTGCTCTTTATGGGCCAGGAGTGGGCGGCGACCACGCCGTTCCTCTTCTTTACCGACCACCACGACGCGCTCGGCGAACAGGTGCGCGCCGGCCGCGCCGAAGAGTTCGACCACCTTGCCGACTTCGACGGCGCCATCCCGGATCCGCAAGCGCAGGACACGTTCGAGCGCAGCAAACTGCAGTGGGACGAACGGGACGAAGGCCTGCACCGCCGCATGCTCGCGTTGTACCAGGACCTTCTCCGCCTGCGCACGAAGCTACACGGCGCGCCGGACGTCACCGTCCACAGCGACTACGCGCTCACCCTGCGCCGCGGCGAGCACGTCTTGCTGGTGGCGCTGGCCGACGAGGAAACCATTCCCCTCCCGGACCGGACCGAAGTGCTCTTCCACACGGAGCTGAAGAAGTACGCCCCCCAGCCGGTCTCGCCGTTCGTGGATAACGGCACGCTGGAGACCGCGGCGTCGGGCGCGCCGATCCATTTCCCGCGCGCCGCCGCGCTGGTGGCCGTCGAGCGTGCGGAGGCACCGGGCGCTTGAGCCGCGCCGCACGGCTCGAGTGATTCCACAGTGAAGAGTCTGCGGCGTACTCACACCGCCGGTGCCGTGTTTGTATCATGCGTGTGCAGCTGCCTTCTCTATCACTGTTTCGCCTGCTGCCATGATTGCCACCTACCGCCTGCAGCTCCGGCCCGATTTTGGTTTTGCTGCTGTCGAGGATCTGCTACCGTATTTCCAGCAACTCGGCGTCAGTCACCTGTACCTGTCGCCCATCATGGAGGCGCGGCCCGGCAGCTCCCACGGCTACGATGTGATCAATCACAACGCCCTCCGCGACGAGCTCGGGGGGCGCGAGGGCTTCGCGTCGCTCCGCGAGGCCGCCGTCGACGCCGGGCTCGGGCTCATCCTCGACTTCGTGCCCAACCACGCGGGCGTCGGCCCCTTCAACGACTCGTGGCAAGACGTGCTCGCCTACGGCCCCAACTCGGCCTACAGTCACTACTTCGACATCGACTGGGCCCCGCTCAAGCCCGAGCTGCGCGGCAAGATCCTGCTCCCCTTCCTGGGCCAGCTCTACGGCGATGCCTTAGACGACGGCGAAATCGAGATCGCCTTCGACGACGGACGCTTCTACGCGCAGTACTACGACGACCGGTTTGCGCTTACCCCACAGACATACGGCGCACTGCTGGACCGCATCCGCGCCCAGTTCGAACGGACGGACACCTACTTCGACCTCAAGGACCTGCAGGACGCCTACGAGCGCCTGGAGCCCGGCGAGCGCGAAAAAGCCGAGACGCTCCGGGCCCGCCTCAATGCGCTCAGCGAGGAGATCGACTTTGAGGACGCCCTCTCGGACCTGGAACCGGCTGCCCTACACGATCTCCTCGAACAGCAGCACTGGCGGCTCGCCTACTGGAAGACGGCGAGCTACGAGATCAACTACCGCCGCTTCTTCGACATCAACGGGCTCGTGGCCCTGCGGATGGAGGACGAGCAGGTGTTCTGGGACGCGCACCGCCTCCTGGGCGAGCTGCTCACCGAGGAGGGCGTCGACGGCGTGCGCATCGACCACGTGGACGGCCTGACTGACCCGCACCAGTACCTCGACCGCCTACACGAGCTTGGCGCCGAGCACATCTGGGTAGAGAAAATCTTGGCTCCCGGCGAGACGCTCCCCGACGACTGGCCCGTGGAGGGCGCGACGGGCTACCGGTTCATGAACGACGCGATGGGCGTGCTCCTGCATCCAGACGGCGAGACGCCGCTGCAGCGCATTTATCGCCGCTTCGTACCCGACGCCGAGCCGTTCGAGGAAGACGTCTACCACAGCAAGCGGCTCATCATCGCGACCAAGCTGTCGAGCGAGCTCTTCCGCCTCGCCTACGAGCTCGACCGCCTCTCCGAGGCCAACTATCATACGCGCGACTTCACCCTCGGGGCGCTCCGCGAAGCGCTCACCGAGATCGTGGCCGCCATCGACCGGTACCGGACGTACCTGCCACACGCCCCCGACGAGGCCGAGGACGTCATCCACCAGGCCGTGCGCCGTGCGCTGCAACGCAATCCGGCCGCCGAGCCGACCGTGTTCGAGTTCATCGAGCGCGTTATCGTGGGCGACGTGCCGGCACAGCTCAGCGCGGCCCGCCAGGCGTGGGTCGGTCGCTTCCAGCAGTACACAGCGCCCGTCGCCGCGAAGGGCGTCGAGGACACCGCCTTCTACCGCCACGTGCCGCTCGCCGCGCTGAACGAGGTGGGCGGCGAGCCGGAGCCCTTCGGCGTGACCCCGCATGCGTTCCATGCCCGCGCCCGCTTCCGCGCCCGGCAGTATCCGAAGGCGCTGCTGGCCACCGCCACGCACGATCACAAACGCGGCGAGGACACGCGGATGCGCCTGATTGCCCTCGCCGAGCGGCCGGACCTCTGGGATGAGACGGTGCACGCGCTCGATGAAATCGGCCAGCCGTACAAAGGCCAGCACGGCCCCGCCCGCAGCGACGCCTACCTCTTCTACCAGATGTTGATGGCGCTGTGGCCCGAGGCAGCCCTCGATGCCGACGCCGAGGCGTCCGGCGAGGTGTCGCTCACGGACCGCCTCTGGACGTACATGCAGAAGGCGTCGCGCGAGAGCAAGCAACATACGAGCTGGATCAACCCCAACGAGGCGTACGAGGACGACCTCGAAGCCTTTGTTCTCGGCGTCGTCACCGATCAGAAGACGGCCGACGTGCTCGACGCCCCGGCTGCGACGCTCGCGGAGGACGGTTTCTTCAACGGGCTGAGCCAGCTCGTCCTGAAAGGCACCGCACCCGGCGTGCCCGACTTCTACCGGGGCACCGAGCTGCTCGACCTCTCGCTCGTCGACCCGGACAACCGCCGTCCGGTCGACTATTCCCGGCGGCGCGCTCTGCTGGAGGCGTTGCAGCCGCTGCTGGACACTCCTGACGCCGAGCAGCTCCGCACGCTATGGCACGAACAGGCACCACGGCTGAAGTTCTATGTCATGGCTCAACTGCTCCGGCTGCGGAATACCCATCCGTCGCTCTTCGCCGAGGGCAACTACACGGCCGTGGAGCCCGAGGGGGAAGGCGCCGATCACTGGATCGCCTTCGCTCGGCACCACGAGGACGCGGCTCTCGTCGCCGCGGTGCCGCGATTTCCGGCGACGTTCGATCCGGCAGCTCCCACTACGCTCCCGCTACCCGACGCGCTCGTTGACCGGACGTGGACCGAGTGGCTGACGGGCACTGCGCACGCGCCCGGCGCCGACTGGACGCTTCCTACGGGGCCGCTCCCCTGGACGGTGCTCGTTCACCCTTCGGCGTAGCGTGGGCCCGCGCCAGCGCTGCATGGGCGTTCGGGCATTAGCAAGAAGCCCGCGGAGCCGGCTTTCCATTCGAGGACGGATGGGGCCGATCGGCCCGGAGCACGACGAGCATGTGAGGCAACAGGTCGATCTCGGTGCCGGCCTCGAACGTGGCCTCCGGCAGGTCTCCCTGAAACTCCGGCACCGGGGTCCAGGCCGTCGCGTCGGCGATGTCCTCGTCTTCCATCGAGGGCAGTGTGAATTCAACCGCTTCCCCGCCGCGATTAACGGCGATTAGGAACGTGTCGTCGGCATGCGGCTCGCCGTAGCGGTCCACGTGGCGGATCCGGTCGCCCAAGAGCAGCAGCCCAAAGGCGTGCAACACGTCGTCGTTCCAGTCCTCGTCGGTCATTTCGTGCCCCTCGGGATGCCACCAGTGCGCATCGGTGGAGCCGTTTTCGTCCCGCGCTCCCTTGAGAAAGTGCCGGCGCCGAAACGTGGGATGCTCCTTCCGGAAGGCGGCGGCCCGCTGGACAAAGCGCAGGAATTTCTGCTCGCGCTCGTCAAGGTCCCAGTCGTACCAGTTGATCTCGTTGTCCTGGCAGTAGGCGTTGTTGTTGCCGCCCTGCGTGCGCGAGAGCTCATCGCCGCCGAGAATCATGGGCACCCCCTGCGAGAGGAACAGCGTGCTGATGAGGCTGCGCTTGCGCCGCTCCCGGCAGTCGATCACGTCCGGATCGTCGGTCGGCCCCTCGACGCCGCAGTTCGTGCTGTGGTTGTCGTCGTGGCCGTCCTCGTTGCCTTCAAGGTTCTCCTCGTTATGCTTGCGCTCGTAACTCATCAGGTCCTGCAGCGTGAAGCCGTCGTGGGCCGTGATGAAGTTGATGGAAGCAAAGGGCCGGCGCCCGGAGCGCTCGTAGAGATCGCTGGAGCCTGTCATGCGCGTGGCGAAGTCGCCATTGAGGCCGTCATCGCCGCGCCAGAAGCGGCGGGTGGCATCACGGTAACGGCCGTTCCATTCGGCCCACTGCCACGGGAACGAGCCCACCTGGTACCCCCCGGGCCCCACGTCCCACGGTTCAGCGATGAGCTTCACCTGGCTCAGCACCGGATCCTGCTGGATGATCTTGAAAAAGGCGCTCAGCATGTCGACGTCGTACAGCTCGCGGGCCAGCGCCGAAGCGAGGTCGAAGCGGAAACCGTCGACGTGCATCTCCAGCACCCAGTACCGGAGGCTGTCCATGATGAGTTGCAGCACGTACGGGTTGCCGGCGTGCAGCGTGTTGCCGGTGCCCGTATAATCCATGTAGTAGCGGTAATCGTCGGGCTTCATCTTGTAATACGCCCGGTTATCAATCCCGCGGAACGAGAGCGTCGGCCCCAGGCGATTGCCCTCGCACGTGTGGTTGTATACCACGTCGATGATGACCTCGAAGCCGGCGTCGTGCAACGCGCGCACCATCATCTTGAAGTCGCGCACGGCGTTCACCGAGCCGTCGGTGGCGTACTCCGGCTCGGGCGCGAAGTAGCCCAGGGTGCTGTACCCCCAGTAGTTCCGAAGGCCCTTCTCCAGCAAGTACTTGTTATGCAGCTTCGCATGAACGGGAAGGAGTTGAATCGTCGTCACGCCCAGCTTGCGCAGATGATGGATGATGGGTTCGGCGGCCAAGCCGAGATACGTGCCCCGGAGCGGCGCCGGCACATCGGGGTGCTGCTGGCTAATGCCTTTTACGTGCGTCTCGTAGATAATCGTATCTTCCCATGGGATGGAAGGCGCGCGGTCATCGCCCCACGCAAAGGTTTCCTCGACGACGGCGCCAAGCGGCGCGTACGCGGCGCTGTCCAGCTCACTGAACGATAGGTCCTTCTCGGCGTGGCCCAACTCGTAGCCGAAGAGGCTGTCGTCCCACTGCAGGGGACGCCCGATCGCCTTCGCGTAGGGGTCGAGGAGCACCTTATTCGGGTTGAAGCGATGGCCCTCTTCGGGCTCGTACGGCCCGTGCACGCGATACCCGTACAGTTGACCCGGACGCAGGTTGAAGACGTATCCATGCCACATGGGCCCCGTCCGCTCGGGCATCTCCAGCGTGACGGCGGGCTCGGCGTCGGTCTCCTCGTCGAAGAGGAGCAGTTCCACCTTCTCGGCGTGTGCACTGTAGAGCGCGAAATTCACCCCGATGCCGTCCCAGGTCGCCCCGCGCGGATAGGGCTTGCCCGGATGAATCTGCAATCCTTTTTCTGTGCGCACTCCGGCTTTGGAGTCGATCAGTGCCTTTTCCATGCTAACCAAAAACTGTTACGACAAGAGGCCGCGGGCGAGTCTAAACCTAGGCCCTGTGAGCGCCGGCCGAAAAGAGCGTTTCGCTCAACCTGATGCTCCCAATGGCGCGTTCGAAAGCTGTTTCCGCTGATGTAACACTCAATGCTTGACCCTCCGGGCTGTCGCCATTAAATGGATATCGCCAGGAGGCGACGGGGCGGATTGTTAATAAATACTTGAACAGCACCCCTTATGTACTGTTGGTATATTCCTGCGTTCAGTCCAGCGCCCCTTCAAGCGGCCCCATGACCGGAGGTTTCCGCTCGCAACAGAAAAAGAACCAACCCCTGACATCATGCCTACCGTTGCTGAAACGTCCGCAACAACAATGCCCGAAACCTGGTCCCGCGTGGTGATCACCGCCGTAGCCCCGGAGGTGGAGGGCGGGGCGTGGCCGGTCAAACGAGGGCGAGGCGAAACGGTCGATGTGACCGCGGGCATCATCGCGGACGGGCATGAGGACATCGCGGCCGAGTTCCTCGTGGAGCACGAAGACGACGATGCGCCCACCGTCGTCCCCATGGAGGAGCAGCCCAACGACGAGTTTACGGCGTCGTTCGAGGCGGAACGCATCGGCACGTATACCTACTGGGTGCGCGCCTGGGTGAACCGATTCGGGACGTGGCAGGACCAGTTCGCCCGGCGCGTTGAGGGCGGCGAAGCGGAGTCCCTGCTGGAAAGCGAACTCAAGGAAGGGGCCGAACTACTTCGCCAGGCCGCGGAGCGGGCCAACGGCGGGGACGACGAGGAGCTGCTGACCGCACACGTGCATGCCCTGGAGCACGGCGACGTCGACGTGGCCCTGCAGGACGAGATCGCCGACCTCGCCCGCAAGCACGCACCCCGCGAGGCGGCCCTGAAGAGCGCGCCCCGAGAGGTCCTAGTGGATCCGGAGGTGGCGCGTTCGGGCGCGTGGTACGAGTTCTTCCCCCGTTCGGCCCGCCCGGACGACACCCACGCGACGTTCGACGACGCGGCAGACCTCCTCCCGCGCATCAAGGAACTGGGTTTCGACATCGTCTATCTCCCGCCCATCCACCCGATCGGCGAGACCCACCGCAAGGGCAAAGACAACGCGCCCACGGCCCAACCGGGCGAGCCCGGCAGCCCGTGGGCCATTGGCGGCTTCCTCGAAGACGGCACCAGAGGCGGCCACAAGAGCGTCCACCCGGCACTCGGCGGCATCGAGGCGTTCGACCGGTTCGTGGCGCGCGCGGAAGAGGTCGGCCTGAAGGTGGCCCTCGACATCGCTTTCCAGACCTCGCCCGATCACCCCTACGTGGAGGAGCACCCCGAATGGTTCTACCACCGGCCCGACGGCTCCATCCGCTACGCCGAGAACCCGCCAAAGAAGTACCAGGACGTCTATCCGATCAACTTCGAGAACGAGGACTGGCGCGCGCTCTGGCAGGAGCTCAAGAGCGTCTTCGAGCACTGGATCGACCACGGCGTCACCATCTTCCGCGTCGACAACCCGCACACCAAGCCGTTCGCCTTTTGGGAGTGGTGCCTGGCGTCGCTCCGCGAAGACACGCCGGAGCTCATCGTGCTGTCGGAGGCCTTCACCAAGCCGAAGACGATGCATCATCTCGCCAAGCTGGGCTTCAACAACTCGTACACGTACTTCACGTGGCGGAATACGAAGAAGGAGCTCCAGTCGTACGCGGAGGAGCTCTTCCATACGAACATCACCGAGTTCTTCCGGCCCAACTTTTGGCCGAACACGCCCGACATCCTGCACGATGAACTCGTGCATGGCGGCCGGCCGGCGCACATTACGCGCTTCGTCCTGGCCGCCACGCTGTCATCGGCCTACGGCGTGTACGGACCGCCCTTCGAACACCTCGATAACAATCAGCACCCCGACCGCGAGGAGTACGCCAACAACGAGAAGTACGAGATCCGCACGTGGGACTGGAACGACCCGGCCTCGCTGCAGCCGCTCATGCAGCGCGTGAATGCCGTCCGCAAGGCCAACCCGGCCTTGCAGCAGATGCGCAACATTCGGTTTCTGGAGACGCACAACGACCAGCTGATGGCCTACACCAAGTGGTCCGGCGAGAACACGATTCTCGTGGTCACCAACCTCGATCCCCATCAGCCGCACGAGGGCCTTGTGGAGTTGCCTTTGGCGGCCCTCGACCTGCCGACCGACGAGCCGTACCACGTCGAAGACCTGCTCTCCGGGGCCCATTACACGTGGCAGGGCACGCAGAATTACGTGAAGCTCGCCCCGAACGAGACCCCGGCGCACATCTTCCGCCTCCATCACAAGCCCAAGCAGACCGGCGAAGACTTCATTATGTACGATTGACCCGCGCTTACTCTCGACCGCGGCCCCCTGGTTGCCCTCTCCGCCACGGTTCAGGCGGAGCATGCGGCGCCTCAGCGTATGCGCCCATCGCGCCATTTATTAGAAGCTCGCTCTTTCCCTCCGTATGGCCACCGATTTCCTCACCGACCCGCGCTGGTATAAAGACGCCGTCATCTACGAGCTGCACGTGCGCTCGTTCTACGACTCGGACGACGACGGCTTTGGCGACTTTCAGGGCCTGCGCGAGAAACTGCCATACCTCGAATCACTGGGCGTGAACACGCTCTGGCTGCTTCCCTTTCTGGAAAGCCCCCTAAAGGACGACGGCTACGACACGGCCGACTACTTCAAGGTGCTGCCCGTCCACGGCGACCTGGACGACTTCAAGGCCTTCCTCGATGATGCCCACGCCCGTGGCATGCGCGTCATTACCGAGCTCGTCCTGAACCACACCTCCGACCAGCACCCGTGGTTTCAGGAGGCGCGCGACCCCAGCTCCGACAAGCACGACTGGTACGTGTGGAGCGAGACAGACAAGAAGTACGAGGACGTCCGCATCATCTTTACCGACACGGAGGACTCGAACTGGTCGTGGGACCAGAAGGCACAGAAGTACTATTGGCATCGCTTCTTCAGCCACCAGCCGGACCTCAACTACGACAACCCGGCGGTCCGGCAGACGATGAAGGAGGTCATGTTCTTCTGGCTGGACATGGGCGTGGACGGCCTCCGGCTCGACGCCGTCCCGTACCTCTTCGAACGCGAGGGCACGAACAGCGAAAACCTGCCCGCGACGATCGACTACATCAAAGAGCTGCGGGCCGCCGTGGAGGAGCGCTACGGGCCCGGCAAAATCCTGCTCGCCGAGGCGAACCAGTGGCCCGAAGACACCCTCCCCTACTTTGGCGAAGGCGACGACGGAAAGTCGACCGGCGTACAGATGGCGTTCAACTTCCCCATCATGCCGCGCATGTACATGGCGCTTCGCCGCGAAAACCGGCGCCCGCTCGTCGAGATGCTAGCGCAGACCAACGACATCCCCGACGACGCGCAGTGGGCCATTTTCCTGCGCAACCACGACGAGCTGACGCTGGAGATGGTGACCGACGAGGAGCGCGATTACATGTACCACGAGTACGCCGCGTACTCCCGCTTCCGCATCAATGTGGGCATCCGGCGGCGGCTGGCGCCCCTGCTCGGCGGCGAGCGGCGGCGGATCGAGCTCATGAACGCGCTGCTCCTCTCGCTCAAGGGCAGCCCGATCATCTACTACGGCGACGAGATCGGGATGGGCGACGACCCGTTCCTCGGCGATCGGAACGGCGTGCGCACGCCCATGCAGTGGAGCCAGGACAAGAACGGCGGCTTCTCGCGCGCGCCGCACCACCAGCTCTTCATGCCGCCTATCAATCGGGGGCCGTACAGCTACGAGTTCGTGAACGTGGAGGACGCCGAGAACGACCCCCACTCGCTGCTCAACTTCATGAAGCGCCTCCTTGCGCTCCGCAAGCAGCACGAGCAGGTCTTCGGCCGGGGCACGTTCGACCTTGTCCCGCTCGACAACCAGAGCGTGCTCGCCTTCGTCCGCGAATACGAGGGCAAGAAGATTCTCGTGATGGCAAACCTCTCGCGGTTCGCACAGTCGGTGCACCTGCCGGTATCGGACGCCTATGACGGCATGGTACCGGTGGAGCTCTTCAGCAAGACCTCCTTCCCTGCTCTTGGACAGGAGCCGTACCATATGGTAATCGGCCCGCATCAGTTTTACTGGTTTGCCCTGGAGCCGGAGGAGAAGCTGATCGAAGAAGCTGAGCAGCGCACCCAGCAGCGCCTGGCCGAGGCAGGCCCCAACGGCCAGCTCGCTGTCATCCCCGTCGATGAAGGGCTGGAGAACCTGCTCATCCCCACGATGGCGCGCGGGCGGAGTCCGGAGCAGTTCGAGACCATGCTCCCCGGCTACATCGCCGAGCAGCGCTGGTTCGGCGCCAAGGGCGAAGCCATCGAGCGGGTGCAGTTGGAAGACGCCGTGCGCCTGCAGGCCGATCCCGCACCCATCTACCTGTCCGTCCTCAGCGTGGAGAAGACTGACACGACGGATCTGTACGTGCTGCCGCTCACCATCACCCGCGACGGCGCCGAGGAGGTGCTCGACCGCCACCCCGGCGCCGCCATCGCCTGGATCGACGAACCCGGCTACGACGAATACGGGCTGCTGCACGACGCCGTGGTGGTACCCGCCTTCTGGACGACGCTCTTCCGGTGGTGGCAGCAGGGCGGAAAGGGCCGCTCGCTCAAGGGCCTCTACGTGGCCGAGCCGATGAGCGACATCCACGGCGCCGACGCGCAGAACGTACACCTGCTCACCGGCGAACAGAGCAACTCGGCCGCTATCGTCGACGACGCGTACTTCGTGAAGCTGTACCGGCGGCTCGAACAGGGCATCAACCCCGAGACCGAACTGCTGGACCACCTGACGGCTACCGGCTTCACGTTCACGCCGCGCCTGCATGGCACCGTTCGTTTCAAGCGGGGTCGCTCGCAGTACACCCTCGGCATTGTGCAGGAAGCGCTGCCCGTGGACGCGGACGGTTGGGAGTACGCCCTGGAGGTGACGGGCCGCTTCTTCGAGCGCGTGGCCGAGACGAAGCCGCCCGCCGACCCGCTCCCGACTGACGTCACCGACCCGACGCCCGCGTGGCTGGACGAAGTGGCCTCCGAAATGCTGTCGATGGCCCGCGTGCTGGGCGTGCGCACCGCCGAGTTGCACCTCGCACTCGCCGACGCCACATCGGACGACCTGGCCCCCATCGACGGGACCCCCGCCGACACGCAGCGCCTCGCCGACCACGTCCGGGCCGAAGCCGAACAAACCCGCCACCTGCTCGACGAGCAGGACCGGCTGGAGGACGTGCGGGCCGATGGGGAGCGCTCGGGCTGGCAGAAGGCACTCCGCCGCCTCGACGCGCTGGCCGACACGGCCATCACCAGCCCCAAGATTCGCCTGCACGGCGACTACCACCTGGGCCAGGTGCTCCAGGCCGACGGCGAGTTTTACATCCTCGACTTCGAGGGCGAACCGGCGCGCCCGCTCGAAGAACGCCGTGAGCGCGGCCATGCCCTCCGCGATGTGGCCGGCATGTTACGGTCGCTCGACTACAGCATCCTGGCCGCCTGGCGGGAGCACGCCAACGGCCACGACGAGTTCGCCGCCTGGGCCGACGTGCTCACTCGCTGGTGCGAGACGCTCTTCCTGCAGGCCTACCTCGACACGACCGACGAGGCGGCGTTCGTCGTCCCCGCGGAACACCGCGAGCAACTGCTCTGGACCTACCTGTTCGAGAAGGTGCTGTACGAGGTCCGCTACGAGCTCAACCACCGCCCGGATTGGGTGTGGCTCCCCCTCCGCGGCCTCAACCGCCTGCTCGACGAGGCGCAACTCGACATCGAGCCGCTGGCGCTCGACACGCCGGGTGCCCCCGAACCAACCAATCCCACTCCAACGCCGTAAGCGCGTCGCCGTGCGCGCTCCACTCCCCGCATCCCAACTCGCCCTTCGCCCCTCACGACTCGCCATCCCCTATGCCCTGGCTCGACAACGACGACGCCCATCTCTGGCAAGAAGCCCGTCACTTCCAATGCTACGAGAAGCTAGGGGCCCATCCCAACCAGCAAGGCACCTGGTTCGCCACGTGGGCCCCCCACGCCGACGGCGTCGCCGTGATTGGCGACTTCAACGACTGGAATCCGGACGCCGACCCGATGCGCCGCACCAACGCGGGCCTGTGGGAGGTGTACGTGCGCGGTGCTCAGCCCGGTCAGCACTATAAGTTTCGGATTCAACACCACGGCCATCACCACGACAAAACGGACCCGTACGCGTTTGCCATGGAGCCGCCCACGGGCAGCGCAATGGAAGGACTCGCCTCGCGCATCGTCGACTTCGACTACGACTGGGGCGATACGGACTGGATGGAGCAGCGCCAAGGCCCGTCCGGCACCGATGCGCCGCTCTCCATCTACGAGGTGCACCTCGGCTCGTGGCGCCGCCACCAAGACGGCTACTCGCTTAGCTACCGCGAGATCGCCGAGCCGCTGGCCGACCACGTCGAAGACCTCGGCTTCACCCACGTCGAGTTCATGCCGCTCGCCGAGCATCCGTACTACGGCTCGTGGGGCTACCAGATCGTCGGCTACTACGCGCCCACCTTCCGGTACGGCGATCCCGAGGATCTGATGTACCTCATCGACTACCTGCATCAGCGCGGCATCGGCGTCATCATGGACTGGGTGCCGGGCCACTTTGCCACCGACCCACAGGGGCTCGTCAACTTCGACGGGACGCCGCTCTACGAGTACGAAGACCCGCAGATGCGCCATCACCCCGACTGGGGCACGTACGTGTTCGACTACGTGAAGCCGGGCGTCAAAAACTTCCTCATCGCCAACGCGCTCTTCTGGATGGAGACGTACCACATCGACGGGCTCCGCGTGGACGCCGTCGCGTCGATGCTCTACCGCGACTACTCGCGCGGGGACGACTGGACGCCCAACATGTACGGCGGCCGCGAGAATCTCGAGGCCATCGATCTGCTCAAATGCTTCAATGAGCAGGTGTATTCGTACTATCCGGAAGCCATCACCCTCGCCGAGGAGTCGACGGCTTGGCCCGGCGTCTCGCAGCCGACGTTTGACGGCGGGCTCGGCTTCCTCTACAAATGGAATATGGGCTGGATGCACGACACGCTCGAATACATGCAGCGCGACCCCGTGCACCGCCAGCACCACCACAACGAACTCACCTTCCCGCTGATGTACGCCTTCTCGGAGAAATTTACCCTTCCCCTCTCTCACGACGAGGTGGTGCATGGGAAGGGCTCGCTGTGGGACAAGATGCCGGGCGACGACTGGCAGAAGGCGGCCAACCTGCGGCTCCTCTACACGCACATGTTCGGCCACCCCGGCAAGAAGCTCCTCTTCATGGGCGACGAGTTCGGTCAGCGGCGCGAGTGGGACCACGACGGGAGCGTCGACTGGCACCTGGCCGGCGACCCGCTCCACGAGGGCGTGATGCATTGGGTGCGCGACATCAACCGCCTCTACCGGGAGCACCCTGCCCTCTGGAACGACGACCCCGACGGCTTCGAGTGGATCGACTTCAGCGACAGCAGCCAGAGCGTGATCGCGTATCGCCGCCGCGCGGGCGAGCAAGACCTCATCTTCGTGCTCAACTTCACGCCCGTCCCGCGCCACAACTACCGAATCGGCGTGCCGGCGGGCGGCACCTGGCGCGAGCGCCTGAATAGCGATGCCGAGGTGTACCGCGGCAGCGGCGTGGGCAACGGCGGCACCATCGAGGCCGACGACATCGCCCACCATGGGCGCCCCGCGTCGCTCGCGCTCTCGCTCCCCCCCCTCGGTGCGCTCGTGCTGGAGCGCGCGTAATGCGCAGCGCCGTGCGCGTGACAGAGGCCAGATCGTCTCGTAGCGAGCCGCCTGCGGCATGGCTACTGCCCCCTAACGCCCCGTCGCTCTCGGCCCTGTACGGAGCATTGGTGAATGGAAGCCGGCGTGGTTCACACGCGGCGAGACGCACCATCTCAGGCACAATCATTGGAATAAACCATTGTATCGCCCGGGACTTCCGACCCGCTTTCCTGACGCTACAGCGTCATGCATCACCCCCCTCTTCGCATCATGCGTGTCGTTCCTACAACCAATTGGTATTTCTTCAGCCTCCGCACGGTGCAGGTGCTCCTATCAGCAGTCGGTTTTTGGTTCGGCACGTTTGGGCTGATGACCGTTCTCGGCGGACCCGGATGGATATACGCCGCGGTGGTGATCGTGGCCCTGTCCGCATTGAACTGGTTTCTGGTGACACCCGCCGTGCACACGCTGTCGGCGTACCTGTACGTCCGCTGGACGCTGGAGACCGCCATTACGCTAGAAGAGGCGCGCCAGTTGGCTCCGCACCTGAATCGCGATATCGGCGCCGCGGACGTGGAGGCCATCCTCAACGCTTCTGATTGAGGCAGCGTGCGCCGTGGACTCTCCACACAGCGCCGGCGGATGGCTCACGACGCGTCCTGCGACGCGAGCAGATTGGGCTCGTCCGATTGCGCGAGGTCTTCCTCCACCTGAGCCTCCAGCTCGCCGTCCGGTGCCACATCGATCGTGGCGGCCTGCTGGACGGCCGAGGCGTCATCGACCGGCTTCTTGGGCGCTTCGGGCGCCTCCATCCGGCGCGTGAGGATGCGCCGCGTGGGCTCGGGCATGTCGATCCCGGCCTCATCGAAGGCCGTCTTAACGAGGCGAATCGCCTCGCTCTGTACCTTGAAGAAGTCGGCGTCGCGCTGGTTGACCCAGCCGTGGAAGCGCACGATGACGGAGAAGTCGCCCAGCGCCTCGATGCGCGCAAAGGGCGCCGGTTCGGCCATCACCCCATTCATCGCATCGAGGGTGTCGATGCCCAGCCGGGTCGCGGCAGGCGCACGTGGTTGCCTTCGAAGGTGAGCAGCACCAGTTCGCGCGCGGTAAGTCGCACGACCCGCCCCTGCTGGCCATCCACCTCCACGACGTCGTTCACGTTGAACGGCTGTTGAATACTGAGCAAGGCGCCGGCGAGGTAGTTCTCGATGATATCCTGAAAGGCGAACCCTACGGCCAGTCCGGCGACGCCGGCCGTTCCCAACACGGCGCCGACGAGCGACGTGACCCCCAGCAGGTCGAAGGCCAGCAAGAGCCCAACGAACGCTACGACGCCCTGCAGCACGCGCCGAATCAGGTGCCACACGAGTGGACTGAGCCGGAGCCGCCGCGCCGGGGCTTCCCACCGGCCGATCTGTTGGCTCGCCAGCCAAAACAACAGCACCACGAGCACGGCGATGGCCAGCAGCGGCAGATTGGCGACGGCGCTGTCGGCATAGCTCCGAATCTTTTCCAGGGCCGGCGCCACCCGCGTCTCGACGTCTGTTTCCGCCCGCATGTTGTCGACCACATACAGCACCCCCTCTACCTGGCGGGCCAGCTCTTCGGCCCGCACGGCATCCTGGGGTTGGAGCACGGTCCCGCCGAGCTGCACGACTCCGCTCTGCACCGCGACCGTAATGCGCTGAAAATCCTCGATCTGACCGAAGATTTGGCGGAGGCGCGCCTCCAGGATCGAGTCTGCGGCGGCAGCTGTCCCCACTGCCGTGTCGGTCGGCGCCGGACTCAGGGACTGTGGCGGCGGATGAGCGGCCGTCAGGCCCACGAGAAGCGCGAGGCTGCACAGCGCCCTGGCCACGAGCCGGAACCGGCAAGCAATAGGTGACAGCATAGCAACCGACGGATGGAGAGCGAGAGGCGAGGGCTTTCATGCTACGGCCTGAACACCCCCGATGCAACTCCCTCGGCCGTTCAGGCCCTCTCCCCGTAGGCCGTCACGACGAGCGTGCGCGGCTTGGCGTGGTTGCGATGCTCGCACAGGTAGATGCCCTGCCACGTGCCAAAGGCCAGCTCACCGTCCGCAATCGGAATCGACAGGTGATTCCCGAGCAGCGACGCCTTGATGTGCGCCGGCATGTCGTCTGGACCCTCCAGCGTATGCTCGTAGTACGGCTGGTTCTCGGGCACCATCTCGTTGAAGTGCCGCTCGAAATCGCCCCGCACGGCCGGGCTCGCGTTCTCGTTCAGCGTGAGGGCGGCCGATGTGTGCTGGATGAAGAGGTGCACGATGCCGGTCTGGATGCGCTCCAGGTCGGGGACTTGCCGCATCACCTCACCGGTGACGAGATGAAACCCGCGCGGCTTGGCCTCAAGCGTGACGTGCTGCTGGATCCAGTGCATAAAGCGTTAGGCGTTGGAGGTTAGAGGTTGAGACGCAACATGCTGCGTCTTGTCCTGACGGAATCGAAAGCGGACGAGATCATCGCGCGGGGGCGAGATCGATCCAGACGGGAAAGTGGTCGCTGACGGAGACGCCGATGGTATCCGCGCCGACGGGCCGCCAGACGCCACTCGCAGCGACCTCGAGGTTCATCGCGGGCAGCACGTAATCGACGCGCAAGCCCCAGTCGGCCGTATCGTCCGGATCGAGGTCGGGGTACGCTGCCTGCCCGTGGGGCGCAGCGGTGGGGACGACCGTGTCCTGCACGCGCTCGTGATCGAGCAACTGGCGGATCGGGGGCTGCACCATGTCGCCTTCGTCGGGATCCGCGTTCTGGTCGCCCATCACCACGAACAGCGCGCTGTCGGGCAACCCGCCGGGCCGCGTGTTGTCGTCCACGATATACGGCCGCTGGCTCAGGTAATCGGCCCAGAAGCGGATCTCGTCGTGGTTGCGACGGCCGTTGCGGTCTTCCTCGCCATCGAACCCGGGCGGGGTGGGATGGCTGGCGAGGATGTGCACCACGCGCCCATCGGGCAGGCGGATGGGCACGTCCCAGTGGCTCTTGGAGCTGAGCGGCATCCGCGCCCACTCGGCCGCGGAATACCAGGGCGCTTCGGTTTGCGGATCGACCGGCTGCAGGGCGCCAGGCACCGCGTTCCATGGATACAGCCGAAACGTGCGCACCGAATCCATTACCACCTCCAGCCCATCGCGCACGAAGAGGGCCATGCCGTACTGGCCGGGGAAGACGCCAAAGCCCCAGGCGTCATTGCCGTACGCGCGCCCGTCCGGCGTCTGCGGCCGCGGCGCGCCGCTGGGCAGCGGCGGGGCCGGCGCGGGGTACGCCGTCACCGTATCGCCGTCATTGTTCAGATCGAACCCACTCGCCAGCCCCGTGTTGACGGGCGCCATGAACGGCGCGTACCGGATCGGCGCGAGCGAGTCGGCCTGGGCGGTGGACAGAAAGCGGTCGACGAAACGCTGTCCGTTTTGTCCCGGCGTGGCCTCGGGCGGCACGCCCGGTACGCCCGGGTAGTCGTACGTCATCTCATTGATGAGCAGGATGTCGGGCCGGAGGTGCTGAATCACGGCCGCCGCCTTCTGCAGACGCGGGTTGTCGGGGTTCTGCAGATCGGCGGTGCGAACGTCTTCGATGTTGTACGTCATCACGCGGATGACGTCCGCGGCCTCATCGCCCGAGGGCGAACAGCCCGCAATGACGCAGGCTGCGCACGCGACGAGTAGCCATCGGACGATCGTAGAGCAACGAGTCATGCGGGCGGGTCGGGAACGAGGGGCATGATTTGATCAATCAGTTGAGGCACATCGCGCTGCGTGACCTGCCATACTTCACCGAACTTCACCGAGGTCAATATCATCATAACCATGAATCAGCACGTCACGCATGCTCGCCATCTGCCGCCATGGAATCGCAGGGTGTGCCTCGAGAAACGCATCGAAAAGACGCTTTGTCGCTTCTCCAAGAATCGTGATCTGATGGAGCACTGCCGATTGCAGCTTGACGTCTTCCCGAAATGCTCTTTCGTCCGGACAATCCGCTGTAAACTGCTGAATTAATCGTGCCGCCTGGAGAATGTCTAGTAGTGTCGCTTCATCTCGATTCATAGACCGAGCGCGCTGATTCGAGGATCGCCTTACGTCGAATCCAGTTCCGACTCTCTTCGACAGCACGCCGGGTGAGCAAATCAACCTCTCGCTCTGCCATTTCCTCCAGTTCCCTTTCCATCCGGACATGGTCGAATAGGCTCCACGTCGCATCCGGAGCGAACTGGACGAGCAGGTCGACGTCGCTATCCGGCCGGAAGTCGTCGCGCAGGGCCGAGCCGAAGACGGCCAGTTCGGTGATCTTCCAGCGCCGGCAACAGTCCGCCAACTGCGCCGCCGACACGCCGAGGCGCTGGCGGAGCGTGTCGTTCATCGTCGAATGGGAGGTCGAGGCGTCCATGCTACGGGATCTCCAACATCTTGTGGGTTTGCAGGCTGAGGCGCCACGGTGGGTGTTCGAGGCAATACTGCATGGCCTCGCGCGTGAAGCGCTCCACGTGCGGCCCGTCCATGGGCTGCAGGAAGAAGTGGGTGAAGTCGAGATCGGCGAACTGCTCGGGCATTGCGCCCTCCTGCGGGAAGACGAGCTTGAGCTCATCGCCGCGGGTGAGCACGGTGTCCGCGC
>JAAAPH010000544.1 GCA_009908415.1 Bacteroidota bacterium | reverse complement strand
TAGGCAGTCGCTAAGGGATAAGGTGCGGGGAATGTACCGGCTGGGATGGGGGAAGTTTTTTTGAAGTGTCGAAGAGACGAGGAAACGATGAGGCGAAGCAAGGACCTAATCTCCGATTCTCCGTCTCTTCGATTCTCCGTCTCTCACAAAAGGTCTTCAGCGGCGAGGAGCATGGCTTCGCGGAGGGCTTGGGCTTTGTTGCGCGTCTCGTCGTATTCCTTGGCGGGGTCGCTGTCGGCCACGATGCCGGCGCCGGCCTGCACGTAGATCGTGCCGTCGCGCACGACCATCGTGCGGATAGCGATGCAGGTGTCGAGCGTGCCCGTAAAGTCGACGTAGCCGACGGCCCCGGCGTAGATGCCGCGCCGCGTCGGCTCCAGCTCGTCGATGATTTCCATGGCCCGCACCTTGGGCGCCCCGCTCACCGTGCCGGCGGGGAAGCAGGCGGCGAGCACGTCCATCGGGCCCTGCTCCTCGGCCAGCTGGCCGGCGACGGACGAGACGATGTGCATCACGTGCGAGTACCGCTCGATGTACGCGTAGCGGTCGACCTCGACGGTGTCGTAGCGGCAGACGCGCCCGAGGTCGTTCCGCCCGAGGTCGACGAGCATCAGGTGTTCGGCGCGCTCCTTTGGGTCGTCGAGCAGCTCCTCGGCGAGGGCGGCGTCTTCATCCTCTGTCGCGCCGCGCGGGCGGGTGCCAGCGATCGGCAGCACCTCGGCGCGATCCCCTTCGGCGCGGACGAGCACCTCGGGGGAAGAGCCGACGAGCGCGAAGTCGTCGAAGTCGAGGTAGAAGAGGTATGGCGACGGGTTCACCTGCCGCAGCGCGCGGTACAGGTTGAAGCGATCGCCCTCAAACGGCATCTCGAAGCGCTGCGAGAGCACGACCTGAAAGATGTCGCCTTCGTAGACGTAGCGTTTCGCTTCCTCGACGGCGGCCTCGAACGCTGTGCGCTCGACGTTGGACGCCATGGCGTCGCTCGTGAGGCGGACGGCCTCCGGGCGCTCCGACACGGGCTGCGTGAGGTCGGCCTCCAGCGCGTCGAGGCGGCGGCAGGCGTCGTCGTAGGCGGCGCGCAGGTCGGTGTCGGGGGTAATGAACGCGCTGGCCATGAGCACGAGCTGGTGCCGCACGTGGTCGAACGCGGCCACCGAGTCGTAAAAGCACCAGACGGCGTCGGGCAGGCCGAGGTCGTCGGGCGGTGCGTCGGGCAGGTGCTCGACGAGGCGGACGTTGTCGTAGCCCAGGTAGCCGACGGCGCCGCCCGTGAGGCGCGGGAGGCCGGGGACCTCCACCTCGTCGTAGCGATCCATGAGGTGCGCCATCACGGCGAAGATGTCACCGTCCAGCGCATCGGGGTCGACGGGGTTCGGGGCACCGCGTTCCTCAATCGTCACGTCCGATCCATCGGCGCGGACGATGCGGTACGGATTCTTCCCGAGGAACGAGTAGCGCGCGAGCTTTTCGCCGCCTTCCACGCTCTCCAGCAAAAAGCTGTGTGAGCTGTCGGTGCGGAGGGCGAGGAAGGCCGAGACGGGCGTTAGCAGGTCGGCGCTGAGCCGCTCGTACACGGGTACCACGAACCGCTCGGTGCCGCGGTCGTGCTCCTTGTGAACCAGGTCGGTGAAGGTCTCGAAGGTCATGGGGGAGGATGGTGTGTGGCGAGTAGCGAATGGCGAGGAGCAGGCTCGTTCGCCGTCCGCTCATTGTCTAAACAAAAAAACCCGCTGCCTCGGGGAAAGCAGCGGGTCAGGGGCATAATAATGGCGTGCGTGTCATGACGCGCACAGGCAGGGCTGACCGGCTGCTGACGGCATCCGCCACCACCACGCCCCGAGCCATACGTTGTACGCCGATTGATTCATAACAGTGCTCACGATACGCAAAGCGGGCGAGCGATGCAACCGGTCAAATTTGAAGAAGTGGTTGGGTCCGGGCCCCAGGCTACATCGCGCCGGCCGTGGTATCTACCGCAGTACCATCTTCGCGGAGACGGCGGAGGGTGGGTCCGATGAGGCGGACGGAAGAATCAAAAGGAAGCTACTCCGGGGCAGCAGAATGAGGGGGTGGCCCGCCAAAACGGGGCGTGTCCGGACCAAATTGGGGCGTGTCGAGGGGCTGCACCTGGAAGGTCGGGTAGGCCAACTCGATCTGCCCGTGCTCGCGGAACCGGGTCAGTATCTGGACGGTCAGGTTGTGGCGAATGTCACGCCGGCCGCGGACGGGCGTCAGGTGGCGGAGCGTCAGTTTGACCCCATGGTCGGTAAGGCTCAGGTACACATACGGCGTGAGCACCTCGTAGTGGACGAGGTGCTCGCGAGCCAGGTGGCGCAACTGGTCTTCCGCCTTTGCGGTGACCGATTCTACATCGGTTTCGGCGAACTCCTGCAAGATGGCGCGCGCTGCCTTCCAGTCGCTGCGGTAGGTGACGGTGACCTCGATCTCGTTCCAGATGAAGCCGAAGCCGCGCGTGTAGTTAGCGACGTCGTGCTGGAAGACCCAGTTGTTCGGGATGCGGATGAGGCGGCCCGTGCTCTGGTCGGCCTGCACCCAGTTGCCGATCTCCATCAAAATGGTATGGAGCACGCGGATGTCCACCACGTCGCCGCGTACGCCGTTCACCTCGATGCGGTCGCCCTGCCGGTAGGGGGCGCTCAGCGAGATGTTGAGCCAGCCGGCAACGCTGAGCAGCACGTCGCGCAGGGCCACGGCCGTCCCCGCGCCGATGATCGTCAGGATGGTGAGCAGCGCACTGAGCCGCTGCGACCACAGCGCGACGATGAGCAGCAGCGCCAGCAGCGCCACCGAGCGGGTCACCAGCTTGGCGATGCGGTACTTGCGCTCGGCCTCCTCAACGTAGCGGTCGACAATCCGGCGGCTGAGGCGAGAGAGGAGGAAAGCCACTGCCACGATGACCAGCGTGGTCATCCAGCGCATCAAGGCAGGACTGTTGACGTCGAACTCGAACGGCATGGCCGGCCAGAACGCGGGTGCGTAATGCGACGCGAAGATTTTGGGGCCGCCATCGAAGTGGCCCTGGACGCGTCAAGGTAGCACAGCGCACGGCATCATGCGAACGCGGGGGCTCACGGGACGTGTCCGGCGGCGGGTTTCTCGCCGTACACCACCTCAGACGGAAACGTCCACTGACTCACAAACCGACGGCGCACGTTCAGGAAGCCCGCTTCGCGCAGGAACGGCGCCGTGCGCACGCCGCGGCAGCCGCCTAGCAGCGCCGGGTGCAGGCGGTAGAGCGCCTCCCACCCGCCCTGGTACCAGTGCGCCGCGGGGGTCATGTTCACTTGCACGAGCCGCCCTCCGGGACGTAGGACGCGCTTGAACTCCCGAAGGACGGGCACGAAGTCGTCTACCGGAAGCAAGTCGAACATGTAGCTGTTGAGGACGCCATCGAAAGTGGCGTCCGGATAGTCGAGTGCGTACGCATCGCCTTCGCGAAGGCGGTAGCGGTCCGTCGCGGCGTGTTCGGCGCGGCGGCGCGCTTTGCGCAGCATGGCGGGCGTCAGGTCCACGCCTTCCGTCCATCCGTTTGGGTTGGCGCGCAGCAGGTGCTGAAAAGAGAGCCCCGTGCCGACGGCCACTTCGAGCAGCGTCTCGCCATCTTGGGCATCAAACCAGTCCAGTCCGAGGCGGCGCGCCTGGGCTTCGACCAAGACGGCGAGCCCGTCGTGCGTGGGGGCAATGCGTCGGTAGGTGCGGGGGACGGCCGACTTGGGGAGGCGAGCCGGAAGCATGAAGCGAGCGATGAAAGATCACGCAGACTGTCGTGGGGCGAAGTCGCTGGCTGTACGCCCGGTGGTCGCCCGGGTTCGGGGGCTGAGGCGTCTCCTTCGCATTCCTGCCATGAGCTGAGCCCGCTGGCCTCCGAGTCTCTGGGACCCGCTCAGACTGCCGCATCGAGCTGTGGTAGGGTTTCCTGGAAGCACGCCATCGTCGGGAGAGCGGAACCTCGAATCCACCTCGCGTTTTGTGATACATGTCGCAGGCGGCGCGGTGCCAGCGAGGGGCTGCTGGCGCCTGTTGCCCGTCACAACACACTGTAATGCACGGCATCACGACGATGGCACGCCACACGTCCGGCTCGGAAGCAACGTCGGCGGTCTCCCGGGGAGCACGGTGGTCCGCCTACCGTCCGGTGCTCAACGGGGTGATCGGCGGCGTGGCGACGGCTGGGCTGGCGGTGGTGCTCTACCTCGGCCGGCAGCAAGCCCAAGGCTTCGAGGACGGGTGCAGTGTCGGCTCCCTGGATGCGGCACCGACCTTCGATTGCGCAGCCGCCGCAAGCAGTCCGGCGAGCACGCTGCTCGGCGTGTCCAACGTC
>JAAAPH010000110.1 GCA_009908415.1 Bacteroidota bacterium | reverse complement strand
CACGTCCACGAACGTGAGCCAGTCGTGGGGGTCTTCGCCCTGGCGGACGATGTCGAAGAAGGCGTCCTGCAGTTCCTTCGTGACGGGGCCGCGCCCCCCCTCGCCGATCGTGTAGTCGTCCACCGTGCGGATGGGCGTGATCTCGGCGGCCGTGCCCGTGAAGAACAGCTCGTCGGCGATGTAGAGCGTCTCGCGCGGCAGGCGCTTCTCGACGACCTCATAGCCCCGCTCTTCGGCCAGCGTGATGACGGCGTCGCGCGTGATGCCGGGCAGGATGGAGAGGCTCGACGGCGCCGTGTAGATCCGGCCATCGTGGACGATGAAGAGGTTCTCGCCGCTGCCTTCGGCCAGGTGGCCGTCGACGCTCAGCATAATGCCTTCCATCTTATCGTTCTTGACGGCGTTCATCTTCACGAGGGAGGCGTTCAGGTAGTTGCCCCCCGCCTTCGCCATGGCCGGGTGCGTGTTGGGCGCCATGCGGTTCCAGTTGGCGACCTCCACGTCCACGCCGTGTTCGAGCGCTTCGTCGCCGAGGTACGCGCCCCACTCCCACACGGCGATGACCGTCTCTACCTTGTTCTGGAGCGGGTTCACGCCCATCGGGCCCATCCCGCGAAAGACGAGCGGGCGGATGTAGCACGCGCGGAGCCCGCTGTGCTCGATGGTGGCCAGCGTGGCGGCCTCCAGTTCGTCTTGGCTGTACGGGATCGCCATCCGGTAGATCTTGGCCGAATCGACGAGCCGGCGCATGTGCGGGCCGAGGCGGAAGACGGCCGGGCCGCGCTCGGTTTCGTAGCAGCGGATGCCTTCGAAGACGGACGAGCCGTAGTGGAGCGCGTGCGAGAGGACGTGAACCTGCGCCTCGTCGTACGGGACGAGGTCACCGTTGAACCAGATGTCGGGCTTCATAAGGGGCGGGAACTGGAGGATGTGGTGAATCCGTGCGTCTGCAAAAAACGGAGCCTCGAACAAAAGGTTCGTAAGGGGGCCTCAGAATTCAGCCATGCGTCATGTTAGCTGAGCCGCTTGCCCACCACCAGCAGGTCCGCGCTGGTATCTACGTGCGCCTGGAGATGCCGGTCGATGAAGCGGAGAATAGGTGCGTTGGCGAGGTCGACCATCCAGACGCCGCGGGTGGTGTCGGTCCGGTCGATCTGGCGCTGGAGCGCAGCCGTTAGCAGAGCGCGCGCGATGCGATGGCGGTAGAACGTCGGGGCCACGAAGAGGCTCGTGTACTGCATCACCTCGTCGCTGAGGCGGTGGAGCATCATCCATCCCATCACGTGCCCGTCCCGTCGGACACCGACGCTGCAGGCGGTTGACAGCCGGTCGGGCAACTGGAACGGGTCGAGCGCTGTCGGGTGGGCCGCCTCGGTCGCTGCATCCTGGCGCTGGCGGAGGGCGGCCTGCTCGTCGGGCGTCAGCTCGGACCACGCGAACAGCTCGAAGCCGTCGGGCAGCGGGGTCGCCTCCAGCAGCGGCGTGCCGAGCACGTCCTCGCGCCGGGCGCGGTACAGCCGACGGACAGCGCGCGGGGGGCCCCACCCGCATGTCGCGGCGAGGCGTTCCAGGGTGGCCCGGTGTTCGAGGTCCGAGCGGTACGTGGCCTGAAGGGCGGGGGCGCCGGCGGTCTGCACGTTGCGCTCCAGGGCGACTAGCAGCGCCCTGCCCAGTGCGCGGCCGCGGTGCTCAGGGACGACGCCCAGGGAATGCACGGTAGCCGGTTCACAGTCCGTTGGGTAAGAGGCTAAGGCGAGGCCAACCGGCGTTCCATCAAGCATCGCCCCCGCTGTGAACAGGCGCCGGTCAGCCGGCACGCGCCCGTCGGCCAGGTGACGGCGGAATCGGGCGGCGATGAGGCCGCCGAATTTGCGTGCGACCTCCACGGCCGTCATCGTGCCCGTGTACAGCTGGTATGTCGCGGGGCCCATCGAGTGGGCTTGAGACTGCGAGGGCGCCATCGGGGTCACCGCACAATGGTGAGCTTGCGGGTCGTGCGGAAGGATGCGCCCGTGATGCGAATCACGTACGTGCCGGAGGCCAGCGCGCGGCCCATGCGAAAACGCGCTGGTCGGTTGGGGACCAGCTCGCGCGAGAGGAGCGTCTGCACGTGCCGGCCCAGCGCGTCGTACACGACGACGTCCACATGCTGCGGTTCGGGCACGGCGATTTCGAGCTGCGCCGTGTTGCGCGTCGGGTTCGGGTACGGGCTCACGATGGTGTACTGCCCGTCGATGCCGATCTCGATTTCGACGGTGGGGCTGTATTCGGAGTCGCCGTCGTAGTCGATTTGCTTGAGGCGGAAGCGGTGCGTGCCCACGCCCAGGTCGGCGGCGCGGAAGCGGTAGGACTGCGGCGTGGTCGTGGTGCCCGCGCCTTCCACGAAGCCGAGCAGGTCGAACATCCCACCGCCCAGCATCCGGTGCACCTCGAAGCCGGCGTTGTCGGTCTCCGAGGCCGTCTCCCACGCGAGCAGCGCGGCCTGCCCGTCGCGCTGCGCCGTGAAGCGCGTCAGCTCGACCGGGACGGTAAAGCCCGAGTTTTGGAAGTACGACAGCGTGCCATCCTCGGTACCGGCCACCACGTCCAGGTCGCCGTCGTTGTCCAGGTCAGCGAGCGCCGGTGTCGATCGCTGGCCCGGCGTGCGCAGGTTGGCCATGGGACTTTCGCTGATCCGCTCCGTGAAGGCGGGATTCTGCGCGTCGCCCGTGTTCTCAAAGTACTGGAAGAAGCCCGTCCGCACGCCCACGACGATGTCGAGGTCGCCATCCGCGTCCACGTCGCCAAAGCTGAAGGCGTTGTACTGGCCGAATGACAAGTCGGCCAGCGGATTGTCCGCGCCGGTCCGCTTGGTGAACGTGGGGCTGCTCGCCGAGCCGGTGTTCTCAAAATAGTCCGGTTCATTGAAGGAGGAACTGGACCCGGTCGTGTCGGCAACCGCCAGGTCGAGGTCACCGTCCGCGTCGAGGTCGGCGAGAGCGGGCCGGTTGGATGGGTAGTCGATGTCGAGCCCATCGAATGGGTTGCCACTTCCGGTTTGCCGCGTGAACAGCGGACTTTGTGCGGTGCCTGTATTCTCTAGATAGGCCATATCGCCGAAACTACGTCCCACAGCGACGTCCGGATCGCCGTCGTTATCAAGATCTCCAAAGGCGGGCGCACTATCGTCAAAGTCACTACTGCTGATGTCGAATCCGTCGAAGGGATTGCTCGCACCGGTTTGCGCTACGAAGTTGGGGTTTTGCGCATCCCCATCGTTTCGATAGTATTTCAGCGTGCCCGTTTCCTCTCCGATCGCGGCATCGAGGTCGCCGTCGCCGTCCACATCTGCGAGGGCCGGTACGCTTTCATCGCCCACGTCCTCACCGTCGAAGGGATTGCTCGCACCCGTCTGGGGGGTGAGCGTCATGAGGGCCTGACCGTCGGTGCCGTCGACGTAGTGCACCCGTCCGCTGGCGCTGCCCGTGGTGAGCTCAAACCGTCCGTCGCCGTCCAGGTCGCCCAGCGCGGGGGCGTTGTTTGTGCCGACGTTTACACCATCGAACGGATTACTCGCACCCGTTTGCTCAGTAAACGTGGGGGTTGACGGGTCGCCGGTATTTTCGAAGTAGCGGATGCCTCCATCGGATCCCTGCCCGGCAATCACGTCATAATCGCCGTCGTTGTCCGCGTCCTCGATGGTCGGGGATAATATGTTGTCTCCAGTGAATCCATCGAAAGGATTGTCCGTGCCGGTCCGCTCAGTGAATCCTGGACTCGAAGCAGTACCTGTGTTTTCGAAATACCGCAGTGTGCCTTTGTTACCCATGATCATGTCGAGATCCCCATCGCCATCGAAGTCGGCTAGCGCGGGGGTCGCTGGGTAAGAGCTCGATACGCCGTCAAACGGATTAGCCGCCCCCGTCTGTTCTACGTATGCGTCTGGAAAAAGGCTTTCGTCGTATTCGAAGTAATGGATCGATCCGTCACTGGCTCCCACGACGAGGTCGAGGTCGCCGTCATCGTCGAGGTCTACGGCAGCGGGCGCCGCGTCGTCGCCAACATCCAACAGTTCGGTGCCTCCACTACCGTCATCGACGACGATGCGATTGGAGAAGCCAAACGTCGGATTTTGGGTGTCGCCCGTGTTTTCATAAAATATGACGATGCCATCTCCAGTACCGACTAAAATATCGAGCTCAGGACCGCCGCCGAAGTCCACCAAAAAGGGCTGGCTGTTTCCCGCAGCGGTCCACACGGGGCTGCCCGGACTGCGCACGTACGGGCTGTTGGTGCCGGCCACGATGGCGTAGGGCTCGTTCGTAACCTGCGCGTGGCTCGTGGCAGGGAGCCCGGCCGTACTGG
>JAAAPH010000236.1 GCA_009908415.1 Bacteroidota bacterium | reverse complement strand
AAATTACGACGCCGAGGCGTATGGCAGCCGGCGCGGTACCGTCCAGGTCGCGCACAGCCAGAACTGGTCGGTCGTTCAAGACACGAGCGGCCTCCTCTACGTCGCCAACAGCGAAGGGCTGCTTGCCTACGACGGCGTGCGCTGGTCGGCCATCCCCGTGGGCGCCTCGGCGGCGACGGGGCGCCGCAGCCGGAGCGTCTACTCGCTCGCTCGTCTTCCCCGCGGGCATCCTGCGGCGGGGCAGATCCTCGTCGGTGCCGGTGAAACGTTCGGCGTGCTGCGGCCCGACTCGCTCGGGCGCATGGCGTACGACGCGCTCTCCGATCGGCTGCCTGCTGCGGAGCAACCGGTCGGCACGGTCTGGAAGGCGAGTGCCACGACCCGCGCCGCGTACTTCCTGACGCCGGAGCGCCTCTTCCGCTGGCGCGGCGGCACGCTCCACGCGTGGACGACGGCTGACCTCTCTGTGCTGGCTGGCGCCGACACGTCGGCATTTGCGTCGCCCGCCGAGCGTGCCTTTTTCTTCAGCTTCGTCGTGCGCGATACGCTGTATGTGCAGGTGCGCGGCGCCGGGCTCTTCCGCGCTGACGGCGACCGCCTGCGCCTCGTGCCGGACGGCACCCGCTTTGCAGCCAGCGGCATCTACGCCCTCATGCCGCACCCCGAGGGGCTGCTGGTGGGCGTGCGGGGGGAGGGGCTGTTCGTCCATGACGGCACCGCCGCGCGGCCCCTCGACGGCGCTGTGGAGCCGTGGCTCCGTGCCCATCAGCTCTATCACGGCACACGCCTCGCGGATGGCACGTACGCCCTCGCTACGCGCCAAGGCGGTCTCATCCGAATGACCGCGGCCGGCCAGCGCCTTCGCGTGATCGACACGTCCGTAGGGTTGCGGGACGACAAGGTGCACTACGTCTACGAAGACCGGGCGGGCAGCCTATGGCTGGCCCTCAACGATGGCCTTGCCCGCGTGGATATCGCCGCCCCCTACCGCTACTACGACGCGGCGCTGGGGCTAGAGGGCGAGGCTCGCGCCATCGCTCAGCACGACGGCACCCTCTTCGTGGGAACCACGACCGGGTTGTACCGGCTCCGGCCGCAGCGCGGCGGATTTCCGCGCTTTGAGCGCGTGCCGGCGTTCACCATGGAATGCACGGATCTGGTCTCGACTTCAGCGGGACTCCTCGTCGCCACGCAGAGCCAGGTTGCTGTGTGGCAGGCCGGTCAGGCTCGGACGGTCACGGGCGCCCCACCCACCGCGGAACCGCGAGCGATGCTGCCAGCACCCGGAGCGGCCAGCCTCGTGTACGTCGGCTATGACGATGGTCTTCGCCGCCTGCGCCGGGTCGATGGGCGATGGCAGGTCGGGGCGGCCGTGCGTGAGGTTGCGGGACCCGTCACCAGCCTCGCCATGGCGTCCGGCGGCACGCTCTGGGCGGCGACCTACGCAGACGGAGTGTTCCGCATTCGTGAGCCGGATACGGGCGCCCCTGTGGTCACCCCGTATGGCCTGGATGACGGCCTGCCTGTGCTCATCGACATGAAGGTCCATAGCGTGGGGGGGCAGGTCTACTTCGGCACCCGGCAGGGGCTGCATCGCTTTGTGACGGATGAGGCAGGCCGCGGCCGTTTTGAGCCCGATTCGACGTTCGGGGCTGACTGGGCCGATTCAACTACGTTTGTGACACATCTCGATGACGTCGGCGACAGCCGCCTGTGGGGCCGCGCCGCCAATCTGAACGCGCTGGAGGACGCCGTGACCGTCGCCCCGTTCCGTCGCCAGGGCGACGGCCGTTGGCAGCGCGGCGATCTCCTTCCGCCCGTCCAAAATAGCGTCGCCCGCGCGCTCTTCGCCACGCCCGACGCCGTATGGGTCGGTACTGTGGGCGCGCCGCCGCTCCTGCGGTTCGGGCCGCCCCGCCAAGCGCAGCAGGAGGCCGCCCCGCTGCCCGCGCCGCTGGTACGCAGGGTGACGCTTGGCCCGCGCGACTCACTGGCTTATGGCGGGCCCACGGCCCCCTCCGTGGCGGTCCCACCGGGGATGAGCGAACTGCACGCCACGTTTGCGCTCCCTGTGTTCGACCACGCAGCCCGGCCGGCGTATCGCACCCGGCTCGTCGGAGCCCCGAACGCGAGATGGACACGCTGGGACCGGGCGGCGACCCGTCGGCTGACCGGCCTCGCCCCGGGGCGCTACCGCCTACAGGTGCAGGCGCGGACGGCGGTCGGCCAGCGCTCGCCGGTCGCGACGCTCGCCTTCACGGTGGTGGCGCCCTGGTACCGGACGCCGTGGGCCTGGACGCTCTGGAGCCTTCTGGGGATGGGTGCCTTGCTCGGCCTGGGCGCAGGCGCCGTGCGCTGGCGCACGCGTCGCCTCGAAGCGCAGCAGGCCCGTCTCCAGCAGCAGGTCGACGTCCAGACGGCCGAGCTGCAGGCCCAAACCGCCGCCCTCGAAGCCGAGAAACAGCGGACTGCCGAGGCGCTGGCTCTCGTGGCCGAGCAGAAGGAGGACCTCGCCGCCCTCGACGCGGCCAAGTCCGAGTTCTTCGCCAACGTGAGCCACGAGTTTCGGACGCCCCTCACGCTCGCCCTCGGCCTGCTGGAGGAGTGGGTCGAGGCGCCGTCTGAGCCGCTGCCGCCCACGGCCCAGGACGACCTGCGGCAGGTCCTGCTCAACAACCGGCGGCTGCTCCGGCTCGTGAACCAGCTGCTCGACATCGCGCGGCTGGAGGCCGAAGCGCTCACGCTGCATGTCCAGCCCCTCGACCTGGGCGCGTGGCTGGAGCGCCTCGCGCAGGCCTTCGTGCCGCTCGCCGAGCGCCGCCGCATCACGTTCCGGCGCGAGGGGCTCGATGCCCCCGTCCGCCTCATCGCCGACCCCGACCCGCTCGAAACCATCGTCACCAACCTCCTCTCGAACGCGTTCAAGTTTACACCCACCGGCGGCACCGTCACGCTGCGCCTTACGGTCGACGCCGAGGCGGCGCGGATCGTCGTGCGCGACACGGGCCCCGGCATCCCGGCCGACGAGCAGGCCCGCATCTTCGACCGCTTCCACCGGGCCCATGGCGAGGCGACGGGCACGGGCATTGGATTGGCGCTGGCGCAGGGTCTCGCCAAGCGGCACGGCGGCCGCATCGCGGTGGACAGCGCGCCCGGCGACGGCGCGACCTTCACCGTGCGCCTCCCGCGGGGCACCGCCCACCTGCGGGACCGCCCCGACGTCACGTGGACGACGGCAGACGACGAGCCCGTCCGTCCCGATCCTCCTGCTCCGGAGGTTGTAGAGAGCGTCGAGCCGCCCGTCAACGGATCGCCGGCCGACGGCGCCGGGGATACGGAGCCGGCCCCGGGCGAGGCTCCCGATACGCGGACGACGGTGCTGGTGGTCGATGACAACGCCGACATCCGCGCCTTCGTGCGGCGCCACCTCGCACCGACCTACCGCGTCGTGGAGGCGGCCGACGGGCGCGAGGGCCTCGCCGTCGCCCGCCGTCTCACGCCTGACTGCATCGTGTCGGACGTCATGATGCCGGAGATGGACGGCACGGCCCTGCTACGCGCGGTGCGCGATGACCCGGCGACGGACTTCTTGCCCGTCATCCTGCTCACCGCCCGCGCGGCGCTGGAAGACAAGCTGGGCGGGTTGGAGGCCGGGGCGGACGACTACCTCACTAAGCCCTTTCGCCCGGCCGAGCTCATCACGCGCATTCGCAACCTCATCGCCCAGCGGATGCGCCTGCGCGAGCGGTTCCAGGCCGAGCCGCCGGAGGCGACCGCCGACGAGGCCGAAGAGGAGGCGCCGCCCCCGTTTCTGCGCGCGGTGAACGAGGCCATCCGCGCCCACCTCAGCGACGAGGACTTCGGCGTGGGCGAGCTGGCGGCTGCCGTTGGCGTGAGCCGGTCGAAGCTCTACCGCGACCTGAAGGCCGTAACCGATGTGTCGCCCAGCGACCTCATCTGGAAGACGCGCCTGGCCGAGGGGCGGCAGCTCCTCGAAGCGGCCGAAGGCACCGTCAGCGAGGTGGCCTACGGCGTGGGCTTTAAGAGCGTCGCCCACTTCTCCAATCGCTTCCGGGCGGCGTACGGCGTCCCGCCCTCGGCCGTCCACGGTGCCGACGCGCAGGCGGCGTCGTGATGCCACGGCACCGTGCCACGCGTTGCGAGGAAGGGCTCTTCCCGTCGTCACCTCGACCGTGATCCGGGGTCCATCCACTCGGCCGCCTGATAGCTCCCGGCTTGGAGGCCGGGATGACGTCGTGGCTTGGCGTAGCATTCCAGCTCTGTACGGGCAAGAGCGCGCACTAGCTTGACCCCTCCAGGCCGGTTGCGCCAGCGATGGGCGGCGTGTATCACGAG
>JAAAPH010000222.1 GCA_009908415.1 Bacteroidota bacterium | reverse complement strand
CGACGCCTGGCGCGGCTACTACCAGTCGCTCGATGCCGACGTCGCCCCGCTGGACGAGGTCGCCGCCTTCTGGCAGGCCCGGCTCGACACGACCGAGGCCGTCATCGACCGGATCCGCGCCGCGGCGCCTGCCGCCTCGGACGAGGCCGGGCCCTGACGCTAGACGTCGGTACGCGCTGGTCGGGCTGGTGAACGATACGATGCCGCAACGTATGGGCGCCATCAGGTGGCTTGCGGAGCGTGCACGTTGACAAGGCGCCCCCAGCCGTCTATGCTGGGCATGAATTTGGCGCTGTCGCACGGCGTCCGTGCATTCGTTCGCCTAAAACCCAGGGGGGCTGAAGCCCCGCCCATCCGCCCCGATGATGCAGTCCGTTCTTCAGCTTACCGACCGCGTCTTCGACGGGCTTGAGGCCCGGTGGGAAAGCGCCTCGGGGCGGCGCAACGCGGCGAATCTGCTCATCTTCGTGTTCCTCGCCACGCTGGTCGTCGTCGAGCTGAAGCGGCAGGGGCTCTTGCCTCCGTTCCTCGCCGGGCCGGTGCCCACGTCCCACTTCGCAGCGGTGAGCCTGGCGTTCACCTTCTTCCTGATCATTGAGGTGATTGGGCTCGTCTTTGCGCTGGCGCAATCGGTGGCTGGCGCGGCGGGGAAGCAATTCGAGATCTTCTCGCTCATCCTGCTGCGCGAGGCGTTCAAGGAGTTCGCCTACTTCGGCGAGCCCATCGTGTGGGAGGAGATCCGCGAGCCCGTGCTGCACATGCTGGCTGACGCAGGTGGGGCCCTCGTCATTTTCGTGCTCATCGGCTTCTACTACCGCGCCCAGCTCCACCGGCCCATCACGTCGGACGCCGAGGAGCAGACCCGCTTCGTCACGGCGAAGAAGGCCATCGCGCTCCTGCTGCTCGCGGTGTTCGTGTTCATCGGCCTAAACGACCTGTGGCGCTACGCGACGGGCCAGCCCGTGTACCCGTTTTTCAAGACGTTCTACACGGTGCTCATCTTCAGCGATGTGCTCATCGTGCTCATCTCGCTGCGCTACACGGCCACCTACCACGTCGTCTTCCGCAACTCGGGGTTTGCGCTGGCCACCGTCACGCTGCGCATCGCGCTGGCCGCGCCCGTCTACATCAACGTGCTGCTGGGGATTGCGGCCTCGGCGTTCATTCTCGGGCTCACGTACGCCTACAACACGTTCGGGGCCGTGGGCGAGGTGGAGGCCGAAGCGGAGGCCGAGGCGGTGCCCACCCTGCCCGAGGCGGTGCGCTCGGAGGCGCCCTCGTAAGGGGGCGGCAACAGGGAACGCGCACCGTGGGCCGCGCGTGCAGTGCTGCGGAGTGTGTTCGTTACCTGCCCTGCCTATTCCCTCTCATCCCGCTCGTAACCCCATGCGCTTTCTGATCGTTGCTCTGTCCATTCTGCTCGCAGCCTGCGGCACCGAGGCCGTTGACCCTGAGCCCACGGCCGTTTCGTCCGACGAAGTGGTGGTCCCGCGCGTCGAATCCGAGGCCGCCACGTTCCGTGTCGTGCGTGTGATGAACAACCTGGAGAACCCGTGGGGCATGACGTGGCTGCCCGACGGCCGCATGCTCATCACCGAGCGGCCCGGGCGGCTCAACCTCGTCGAGGGCGAGACAGTGACCGCCGTGTCGGGCCTGCCCGAGATTCAGGCGCGCGGGCAAGGCGGACTGATGGACGTGGCGCTCCATCCCGAGTACGAGCGCACGGGCTGGATCTACTTCACCTACACGGCCCCTGGCGATGACGGCAACGGCACCGTGCTCGCCCGCGGAAAGCTGGACGGCACGGCGATGACGAGCATCGAGACCCTCTACGAGCAGACGCCGTTCGTCGACAGCGGACGCCACTTTGGCTCGCGCATCGTCTTCGCCAACGACGGCACGCTCTTCTTTGGGATCGGGGATCGCGGCCAGCGCGACCCCGCGCTCGACACCGAGAACTCGATCGGCAACATCTTTCGCCTGAACCTGGACGGCTCCATCCCCGACGACAATCCGTTCGTGGGGCAAGACGGCTACCGGCCTGAAATCTTCGCGTATGGTGTCCGCAACCCGCAGGGCATGGCGCTGCATCCGCAGACCGGGCAGCTCTGGGAGCACGAGCACGGCCCGCACGGTGGGGACGAGATCAACCTGATCGAGGCCGGCAACAACTACGGCTGGCCCGCTATCACGTATGGCGACGAGTACTCCGACCAGTCGCCCATCGGCGGCACGGAGGCGCCCGGTATGGAGCAGCCCGTCACGTACTGGGATCCATCCATCGCCCCCTCCGGCATGGCGTTCTACACCGGTGACCAATTCCCCGGGTGGGAGAATCAGATGTTCGTCGGCGCGCTGGCACACCAGCACATCCGCCGCGTCGTGCTCGACGGCAATGAGGTCGTGCAGCAGGAAGAGCTGCTGCGCGACGAGATCGGCCGCATCCGCGACGTGCGCATGGGGCCGGACGGCTACCTCTACGCGCTGACCGACGCCTCGGACGGCGCCCTCTACCGCCTCGAACCGGTGGAGTGAAGTCCAATCCGCAAGGTGGATTGGGGGTGAACGTACGAACGTCTGGACGGGTGAATGTGCAGGGAGAAGGTCCAGACGTCTAACCGTTCACACCTCCATACACCAGCGACGCATCCGGCGCCGGCCTCAGTTCCGTCGAAACGGGACGAAGCGGACGGGCGTAATCCGCTCGCGGGTGATCTCGCCATCCGTCTTGGTGATGAGCGTGAGCTGCTGTAGCTCTCCTTCGGGGCCGACGGGGATGACCATCCGCCCGCCGTCGGCCAGCTGCTCGATGAGGGGCGGCGGAATCTGATCGGGGGCTGCCGTCACAATGATGAGGTCGAACGGTGCGCGATCCGGCCAGCCCCGGTAGCCGTCCCCGGTGCGGACGCGGACGTTGTCGTAGCCCATCCGCGTGAGGCGCTGCCGGGCGGTTTGTGCCAACTCGGGCACAATCTCAATGGTGTATACGGAGTCGACCACCTCGGCGAGCACAGCGGCCTGGTAGCCCGAACCGGTGCCCACCTCCAGCGCGCGGTCCTCCGGGTCGGGCTCGGCGAGCTGCGTCATGTAGGCCACGATGAACGGCTGCGAGATCGTCTGCCCGTGGCCGATGGGCAGCGGGCGGTCGCTGTAAGCCAGTTCCGGCGGGGCGCCGGGCACGAAGTGGTGGCGGCGTACGGTGCGCATGGCCCGCAGCACAGCCGGGTTCGTGACGCCGCGCGCCGCGATCTGCTCCTGCACCATCCGGTTCCGCATCTGCTGATGCGTCGTATCGGCCGCCGGGCCAGTAAGCACAAGCGTGATGCCGAGGAAGAAGGCCAGCATGGGATTGCTTGGAATGGTGAGTCGACGCGACGGTGAGTCGACGAAGCGAGGCGGCAAAGCAACCGTCCCCCGATGCCCGAGAGCTTCAAGGGCCCCGACTCCTCGTTTCGCCGATTCCTCCGGTCCCTGTTTTCCACGAAAAGAGAGGAATTTGGTTGCACCGCCTGCAGCGCCCGCCCGTCACGCCACCCGGTACACGCGGGCCTCGTACGGGCGCAGGCGAAGCTGGTCCGGCCGATCTGGGACCTCGGCGGCGTAGTTGCTGAGTAGCAGCGTCAGCTCCGCCGCGTCCGGCACGGCGTCGGAGGCATCGAAGAAGGTGAGCGGGGCCTCGGCGACGTTGAGCACGACGAGCAGCGTCTCGTCCGCGCCGCGCCGTCGGTAGGCCCATACGGTGCGGTCGTCGAGGGCGAACGGCTCGTAGGCGCCGTACGTCAGCGCCGGGTGGTCGTGGCGCAGCTGGATGAGCTCCCGGTGGTAGCGAAGCGTGGAGTGCGCATCGTCGCGCTCATGCTGGACGTTGATCGTGCGATGGTTGGGGTGCACCATGATCCACGGCGTGCCCGTCGTGAAGCCGGCGTGCTCGTCGTCGGACCATTGCATCGGCGTGCGGGCGTGGTCGCGGCTCATGCGGGCGAGCACGTCGAGTGCCTGCTGCGGATTGCGCCCGGCGGCGACGGCGGCCTGGTAGTGGTTCTTGCTCTGCACGTCCCGGTAGTCGTCGATCGACCGGAACGGGACGTTCGTCATGCCCAGTTCGTCGCCCTGGTAGAGCGTCGGCGTGCCGCGGAGCGTGCACACAAGCGTAGCCAGCAGCTTGGCGGCCGGGCGGCGGTACCGCTCGTCGTTGCCGAAGCGCGACACCATGCGCGGCAGGTCGTGGTTGCCGAGGTAGCTGCTCAGCCAGCCGCGCGTGCCGACGGCCTCGTCCCAGCGGGAGACGGTGCGCTTCAGTTCGGGCAGCGTCCAGGCGCGAGGCGTGAAGAGGTCGTCCTCCGCCCGGTCGATCCAGGCGTGGTCG
>JAAAPH010000339.1 GCA_009908415.1 Bacteroidota bacterium | reverse complement strand
AGTGGGGGGGGCGGGGGAATCGTGGAAACGGCGTGTCGAGGAGACGACGACCGACATCGATTCCTCGCCTCTCCGTTCCCCATCCCTCCGTTTTCCCGCCTCCTGGATCATGCCTTCGAGGGACGCACGTCAGCGGGGCCAGGTTGCGGGAGCCAGCTCCAGTCGGGCAGCAGGTTGCGGAGGCGCTGCGCAGTGAGCTCGACGCTCACGTAGGCGACGGGGATGAGGCCGAGCGTGATCAGCGTCGACGCCGTCAGCCCGCCGATGACGACGCGGGCGAGCGCGGCCTGGATCTCCGCTCCGGCACCGATGCCTAGCGCCAGCGGCACGAGGCCCAGCACCGTGGTGAGCGTCGTCATTAGGATGGGGCGCAGGCGCAAGCGGCCGGCCTCCGCCACGGCATCGAACAGGTCGAGCCCGCGCTCACGGCGCATCAGGTTGATGTAGTCGACGAGCACGATGGCATTGTTAACCACGATCCCAATCAGCATCACGAGGCCCATCACGCTCTGAATGTTGACCGTCGTTCCCGTCAGGAGCAACGTCGGCACGACGCCAATGATCACGAGCGGCACACTGAACATGACGATCAGCGGGTCGAGGAAGCGCTCGAACTGGCCGGCCATCACCATGTAGATGAGGACGAGTGCCATGATGATGGCGATCAGGAAGTCCTGCTGCGCCTTTTGCTGCTCGCGGTACTCCCCGCCGAAAACGATCGAGAAGCCTTCGGGGAGCGCGATGTCGGAGAGCGCCTCGCGGGAGCGTTCCACGACCTCACCCAGCACGGCGCCGCTCTCCAACGTGGCCGAGATGTAGGTCACGCGCTGTCCGTTGATGCGACGAATCTCCGTGGGGCCGCGTCCGCGGTTCATGGTGATGAGGCTCGAAATGGGGACGGTCTGGCCGCTGGGGGTGCGGATGGAGACATTGTCCAAGTCCTTCACCGAGAGGCGATCCTCGGGCTGCAGGCGCACCATAATGGGAAACTGCTCGCCGCCTTGCCGGAAGGCCGCGGCGCGGCTGCCGCCCACGTTTGTCTGCACGGCCTGGGCGACCTCACGGGTGGTGAGTCCGAGCGAAGAAATCTTGTCGCGCAGGAAGCGGATATTCTGTTCGGGGCGGCCCTCGCGGCGGCCCGTCCGGGCGCCTGCCACGCCGTCCACCGTTTCCAGTGTGCGTCTGATCCGCTGGGCGATCCGGCGGGCCTGCTCCAAGTCATAACCCCGCAGTTCGACCTGCAGGGCGTCATTGCCGCCGCCGGAGCTGAACACGCGTCGCAGGATCCACAGGCCCGATTGCGCGCGCACCCGGATGTCCGCGCCGGGCACCTGGCCGACCACGGCCGAGCGAATGCGGTCGGCCAGGGCGAAGGCGCTCACCGACCGCTCGTCTGAAGGCTTCAGCCGGATTTCAACCTCGGCGCCCCACGGCTGCACCTGCTTGGCAAAGTTCTCCATCTCGTCGCGCGGCAAAATGGGCTCCACCCGTCGCTGGAGCTCGTTCAAATACTCCATGACGACGGCGATGTTGGTGCCCTGTGCCATCTCCAGGTCGACGTCGATTTCGCTGGCCTCCGTTTGGGGGGCCAACTCCACGGAGATCATCGGCCACAGGGCGATGGCTCCGGCGAGCAGCACACCCGTCACGGCGAACACGGCTTTTCGGTAGGAGAGGGCCGCGCGGATGGTGCGCGAATACCGCTGCTCAAGGCGTGCGAACGCCCGTTGGAACCAGGGCTTCGACGTCCCCGCCTCGGTCTTCTCCGCGTCGGTGTCGACCGTGAGGAAGCGGCTGGCCATCATGGGGACCAGCGTGAGCGCCACCAGCAGGGAGCAGGCGAGCGCGAAGACCACCACCAGCGCGAGCGACTGGAACAGCGCGGCCGTCGTGGTGCGGGCAAAGACGAGCGGCAGGAAGATGACCGACGTGGTGAGCGTGGAGGCGACAATAGCCCCGGCCACCTCGCGGGTGCCCACGGATGCGGCCTCGATCAGGGAAAGCCCTTCTTCCTCCCGCCTTCGAATGATGTTCTCTAACACCACGATCGCATTGTCGACGATCAAGCCCACCCCGAGGGCCAGCCCGCCAAACGTCATCTGGTTCAGCGTGAGGTCGTTGAAGAAAAGCAGCCCGAACGTAGCGATGATCGAAATCGGGATCGACAGCGCGATGATGAACGTCGTGGAGCCATTGCGCAGAAAGAGGTACAGCACCAGGATGGCCAGCAGCGACCCCCAGATGGCGGAGTTCTGTACGTTGTTGATCGACTTGCGGATAAACTCGCTCTGATCGCTGACCACGGTGAGCCGGACGTCAGAGCGCGTCTCGTTGACGCGGTCGACCTCGGCCCGGATCGCATCGGCTACGGTAACGGTGTTGGCGCCGCTCTGCTTCTGGATTTCCAGCCGGATGACGGGGATGCCATTCAACTCGGCAATGCGCTGGACGTCTTCGTAGCCGTCCGTCACCTGGGCGACGTCCTCCACGCGCACGGGGGACCCCTCGACCATGGCCACGATGGTACGGCGGATCTGGTCGAGCGACTGGTACTCGCCCTGCGTGCGCACGTACAGGTCGTTCAGCCCTTCCTTCACGTTGCCGCCCGGAAGCGTCACGTTCGACTGCGAGATGGCTTGTTCGACCTGGGCCGCCGACATATCGTACGCCTTCAGCCGGTCCCGGTCGATGTTGACGCGGATCTGCCGGTAAATGCCGCCCTGGATGTTGAGTGTGCCCACACCGGGGATTTGTTCGAAGCGCTTGCTGAGGTCGCGCTCCATGAGGCGGGTGAGCGACTCCATGTCGCGGCGCGACTCGACGGCGATCGAGACGATTTCTTGGCTGTTGGGATCAAACTTCCAGATGCCGGGCGGTTCGGCCTCGACCGGCAGATCGTCGCGAATGCGATCCAGCGCCGCCCGTACGTCGTTCGTGGCGGCGTCCAGGTTGGTGCCCTGGGCAAACTCCAAGCTCACGCGGCTACCGCCTTCATCCGAGCGGGAGGTCATCCGCTCCACGTTCGGCACGCCCGAAACGGCATTGGCAACCGGGTCGGTGATGATCTTCTCGATCTCCTCCGGGCCCACGTTCGGGTAGTTGGTGTAGACCGTCACCCGGGGAAACTCGATCTCGGGAAGCAGGTCGACCGGCAGGTAACGGAAACTCACGACGCCGACCACGATGATGACGAGAAAGGCCATCGCGGTGGCAACGGGGCGGCGGATGGACGTGTCGTAGAGAGCCATGAGATGGAAACCGTTCGGGAGAGAGAAAGCAGGGAAGGAGGCCGGGAACCTAGGGCGTACTACTGGTCGACACCGTGCGGGTCGACCCCGATCCGTTGCGAGACCGAGCCGCCGAGGGGGCGGTCGATGAAGCCTCCGGGGAGGAGGCGGCCTGGACGGTATCATTGGAGGTGGTGTCCCGATCCTGATCACCGAATCGCTCCTCCGCCAAGCGTTGCTGCCGCTCCAGGATCCGCTGGAGGAGGTCCGTGTCCTGCAGGCGCTGCAACGCCAACAGGCGGGACCACGGCATAGGGCGGACGCGGGCGTCCATGCGCCCATCGGAGTTGAGCAGGTTCTGGCCCACGGTAACCACCCAGTCGCCCGGGTCAATACCGCGGACGCCCGCCGTCTGCTGCCCCTCGGCCAAAATCTCCACCTCACGGAATTCCGTGGGGGTCGGTTGCGTCAAGGGCGGGGGGTTCTCGGGGTCGAACGACTCGGGGACTTCGACGGGGACCTCGGTGCCAAGGGTGGGGGCGACGAAGATGCCGCGCTCCCCGGTGTTCGGGTTCTCATACAGGGCGCTCATTGGGACGAGCGTGGCCTGCTGACTTTCCCCGTACGCCACGTCCACCTCCACGAACATGCCCGGGTTCAACACGCCGCCCTCATTCGATACGTCGATCTCGGCCTGGGCGCTGTACGACGCATTGTCGATGAAGGGGGAGATGCGCGTGACCGAGGCGCCGATGACGGTATCTTGGGTGGGCACGTGGATCCGGGCTGTTTGGCCCGACTGCACCCTGCCAAACATTCGGTCCGTCACCTGGACGTGCACCCGCACATTGGTGAGGTCGCCCATCACGAAGAGACGCGTGCTCGGGTCCACGCGCTGGCCGACCTCTACGTTGCGCTGGCCGACGTAGCCGCTGAGGGGGGCACGCACGACGGTGCGGCGCAGGTCGGCCTGGCGCTCGTCAAGCGTGGCAGCCGCCTGGTCCACTTGGGCCTGGGCGCGCTCGTAGTCGGCCTCTGCGCTCTGCACGCGCGCACGGAGCGATTCCAGCTGCTGTTGGCTCTGGAACTCCTGCTCCGCAAGCTGCTCGACACGCTTCAGCTGGGCGCGCAACTCCTGCAGG
>JAAAPH010000143.1 GCA_009908415.1 Bacteroidota bacterium | reverse complement strand
GGCAGCGTCGAACTGCTCCAGCGCGCGGGCGAAGCCGTCCGGGTCGTTGCGGTGGCCGAACGCCTGGTCGAAGTCGACGAGGTTCGTCCACACGAACGTCGGCGTGCCGTCGTGGGCGCGGATGTGCTCCAGCGTGGCGCGGATTCCCTCGGCGTTGTTTTTCGTCGCGATGGCGTCGTCGAAGCCGCGGCGGGCGAACAGGTCGTAGATCTTGCCGATGGACACGGTGCGGACGCCGTGCTGCTGCAGCACGTCCTGCACGGGCGGATCGTCCGGGACGCGGGAGAAGTCCTTCCGCTCCGCGGAGATGCGCGTGTAGTCGCCCGGCGTGCCCACGAACGGCCGCGCGATGACCCGCCCCACGGCGTGCTCATCCACGCAGACGTCCTCCCGGGCGATGCGGCAGAGTTCGTACAGCCGGTCGAGCGGAATCACATCCTTGTGCGCCGCGATCTGGAAGACGCTGTCCGCCGACGTGTAGACGATGGGATGGCCCGTTGCCGCATGCTCGGGCCCCAGCTCGTCGATGATGACGGTGCCCGACGCGGGCCGGTTGCCGAGCACACCGCCGCAGCCCGTAGCCTCCACGAACGCGTCGATGACGGGGGGCGGGAAGCCGTCTGGGTACGTGGGGAACGGCGCGTCGAGGCGGAGGCCCGCCAGTTCCCAGTGGCCCGTCGTGCTGTCCTTCCCAGCGGATACCTCGCGCATCCGGCCGAAGTGGGCGCACGGCGCGTCCGTCGGCGGCACCCCGTCGAGGTCGGCGATGCGGCCGAGGCCGAGATCGGTGAGGTGCGGTAGGTCGGGGCGCGCGGTGGCACAGACGTGGCCGAGCGTATGGCTGCCGGCATCGCCGTAGCGGTCGGCATCGGGTTGGGCGCCGATGCCCACGCCATCGAGCACAATGGTCACAAAAAGCGACATGGTGGTATGAACATCAGACCGAGGGAAAAGCGAATGGGGCGATGTCGACAACACGGCCATCCCATAAATTCGCCATGCCCCGTTCCGTTCAGACGAGGCACGGATATTGTCTCCATCCAGTCACTAACCTTTTTGTTGCGTGCCCTTTACACAAGGGTGCCGCTTCAACATGCAACAAATGCTAGTGAATAAAATATATTATTAGGTGCGCCCGTCACCTACCCGCGGGCTGTCTCGCTATCCACCGCTTGGGGTCTACCCTGCTCACAACGCCACCTGCGATGCAATTCAAGAAGACGTACATCCTCCCCGCGATCGCCATCCTTTTGGTGGGTGCCATCCTCGGCGTCCAACTGGAGTCTGCCTTCTCCGACAAGGACACGTTTTCGCAGCTCCGCAAGCTGGAAAAGGCTTTCATGATCATCAATCGCCAGTACGTGGAGCCTGTCAGCTCCATTAAGGTTGCCGAGCAGGGCATCACTGGCATGCTGGACGAGCTCGACCCGCACTCCAGCTACATCAGTGCGGAAGAGGTTCGTGAGGTGCAGCAGAGCTATCGCGGCTCGTTTGGTGGGATTGGGATCTGGTTCGAGATGGTGAACGACACGGCGCAGGTCGTCTCCCCGATCACGGACGGGCCCAGCGAGCAAGTCGGCGTGATGCCGGGCGATCGCATCGTGGCCATCGAAGACTCCAACGCTGCCGGACCGGATGCCTCGTCCGACGATATCCAGCGCCGCCTCAAAGGCCCCATCGGGACCGATGTGCAGATGACGGTGAAGCGCCCGGGCATGGGCAAGCGGATGACGTTCACCATCACGCGCGACGAGATTCCGCTGTACTCCATCGATGCCGCGTACATGGTGGACGACCGGACGGGCTACCTGAAGGTCAACCGTTTCGCGATGAATACCCACGAGGAGTTCTTGGACAGCCTCCGCGTGCTCAAGGATCAGGGCATGGAGCGGCTCGTCCTCGACCTGCGCAACAACCCCGGGGGCATCATGAAATCCGCCATCCGCATGGCCGACGAGTTCCTTAGCAACGGCCATGCGATCGTGAAGACCAAAGGGCGCGACCAGAGCATGCATCGCACCTTTGGCGCACAGGGCGGCAACACGTTCGAGCACCAGCCGGTGATTGTGCTCGTGAATGGCAACTCGGCCTCGGCCAGCGAGATCGTGTCCGGCGCGTTGCAGGACGAGGACCGCGCCCTTATCGTCGGGCAGCGCACGTTCGGGAAGGGGCTCATCCAAAAGCAATTCGAGCTGCCCGATGGCAGCATGCTGCAGATGACGGTGGGCCGGTACTACACGCCGGCCGGCCGACTCATCCAGACGCCCTACAAGAACGGCGACCTGGAGGAATACTACACGCAGAAGTTTGCCAATTACGACGCGGCCACCTTCAACCCGAGTGAGTACAAGGACAGCATTCCGGACTCGCTCAAGCACACGACGGATCATGGCCGCACCGTCTTCGGCGGCGGCGGGATCCTGCCCGACTACGTCGTGAAGCCCGATACGTCCGGCCTCATGCGCACGGTCGTGGGCAACGGGATGGACCGGCTCTTCGTCCGCGACTGGTTCGCACGTAACGAGCAGGGCCTCCGGGACACATGGGCCAACCGGCGTCAGGCCTTTGTCGATTCGTACACGATCGATGATGAGCTGGTGAACGCCTTCTGGAGCTTTGCCGACGAGCAGGGCCTCTCGCTCACCTCAGACCCGGCAGAGGTCTCGCGCCAAGACGGCGTCTTCCTGCGCGCGGAAGCGGTTAAGGAGAAGCCGCAGCTGAAAACGTATCTCAAGGCCCGCCTCGCCGGGCGCCTGTACGGCGGCCGCGCATCCATCCCGATTCTCAATCAGGTGGACACGGAGCTGAAGGAGGCGCTCACGCTGTGGGATCGGGCCGAGGAGCTCGCGGCCTACCACGCGCCTAGTACCGCCGGCACGCGGAATGGCGATCGCTAATCCCGACACCGCCCTCGCCATCGTTTTCAGAGCCCAGCCCCCACGCGAGAAACATCGCGCGGCGGCTGGGCTTTTCTCTTTTCAGTCACGCCGTTTCCGCACACTGCATCCCGGCTGTTCGTATGCTTCGTCTTGCCCGCTGGCTCGCCCCGCTGAGTCTCGCCCTCCTGCTCGTCGGCTGCTCGTCGACGGCGCCCACGACCTCGCCCGCCCCTGCTCAGGCACCAGACGCGGCTCCACAGGTGTCGATGCCGGAGCGCCCGCTCCCGGACGTGCAGGCTCCCGAGCGCGGGTTTGCGGCTGCTGTCGAGGCCGGCACGCGGACGGAGCGCGGACGCCCCGGGCCCACCTACTGGCAGCAGGAGGCGCAGTACGACCTGTCGGCCACGCTGCACCCGGCGCAGAAGCGACTCGAAGGCGCCGCGCGCATCACGTACACCAACAACTCACCCGACACGCTGCGGCGCCTGCACGTGGAGCTTGCGCAAAACGTGCACAAGGCCGGCGTAGTGCGCAACGAGCGCGCCGAGGTGACCGGCGGAGTCGAGCTGCACCGGGTCGCCGTAGACGGCACGGCGCTGCAGTCCCAAACGAGCGGGCCGCGCTATCGGGTGGACAACACGCAGCTCGTCCTCATCCCCGAAACATCGCTACCGCCGGGCGCGACGACCACCATCGAGATCGACTGGGCCTTCAACATCCCGCAGGCCGGAGCGGGCGGGCGCATGGGCTACAGCCGCGACACCCTAATCTTCCTCGCGTACTGGTACCCGCAGATGTCGGTCTACGACGACGTGCAGGGCTGGATGACCGAGCCGTTCATGGGCCGGGCCGAGTTCTACGCCGACTTTGCCGACTACACGGTGACGCTTGCTGTGCCCGCCGGCTGGATCGTGGCGGGGACCGGCACGCTCCAGAACCCCGACGCCGTGCTTACACCCGAGGTGGCCCAGCGGCGGGCGCGCGCCCACGCCAGCGACCTCCCCATGCAGGTGGCCGGCCCGGACACCGAGGCGACGCGCGGCGCCCCCGGCGATACGCTCCGGTGGACGTTCCAGGCCGAGCAGATGCGCGATGTCGCCTTCAGCGCCACGCGCAACGGCTACTGGGAAGCCGCCCGCACGCCGGTGGGCGACCGCGACGGCGACGGCCAGACCGACTACACGGCCATCAACACATTCTACCGCCCGACGGCGCCGCTCTGGTCCGAGGTCACCCGCTACCAGCAGCACGCCATCACGCAGCTCGGCGAGCAGATGGATTATGCCTACCCGTGGCCGCACATGACGGCCGTGGAGGGCGGCGGCATCATCGGCGGGGGGATGGAGTTTCCGATGATGACGCTCATGGGCGACTACAACGGCCGCTCTGACACGGCGCTCTACGCCGTCACGGCCCACGAGCTCGCCCACATGTGGGTGCCGATGATCGCCGGCAGCAACGAGCGGCGCTACAGCTGGATCGACGAGGGCACCACC
>JAAAPH010000003.1 GCA_009908415.1 Bacteroidota bacterium | reverse complement strand
GGCGTGCCATATGGCATCCGAATTTACAAGAATCCAACAGGGATGGCCAGGGCATACGGCTTCGCGCCGCTCTGTGGGCACGCCGCGTTGGTAGCGGATTGCTCCTTCGGCACGGACCGGTTCTGTACCGCCGGTGCGGGGATTCCCCGCACCCCAGGCGTTGTGACCAACGCATCGCCTGGATGGCTGAGGGCAGGTGACCGGTGCCGAAAGCCGGTGTCCAATGGGCTTCTTCCCTGCCGGCCCCAACGGGGCACGGGGATCCCTTGCACATGCTCTTTCTCACGATCAATGAGTGCTTTGGCATTCAGGCTGCGAGACGACGTGCCATCGTGGGCGCTGCCTCGCCGCGTGGCCGCTGTGCTGACGCAGCGCGCTGGCGGGTCCTCCCCCGTGGCGCCACCGCGACGGTGCGCGACTCGTAATCCGCGACGGGCGGAACATCCGCTTCGGAATATCCTGCGGACGGGCGGTCGCCTCATCACTACGGCCTGAGACGTCCTGCACTCAGCTATTCGCTATGTCCAAAGAAATCGTTGTTAACGCTGAAGAAAATCAAACCCGCATTGCCATCGTCGAGGACGGGAAGCTCGCTGAGCTGTATATCGAGAATCCCGAGAACAAACGGACGATTGGCAATATCTACCTGGGCCGCGTGCGGAAGGTGATGCCGAGTATTCAGGCCGCCTTCGTCGACATCGGCCAGGAGCAAGATGCGTTCCTCCACTTCTCCGACCTCTCCGACAACCTGCCGGCCATCCTTGAGTTTCTGAAGCACAACGCGCCCAAAGTGGCGAAGATGAACGTCGAGAAGCTGGTGGACAGCGAGAACGATCCGTCGAAGCGGCTCAAGCGCGGGCAGGACCTGCTGGTCCAGATCACCAAGGAACCCATCTCGAACAAGGGCAGCCGCATCACCACCAGCCTGACGCTGGCCGGCCGCTTCTTGGTGCTGATGCCGCTGGCCTCGCACATCGCCGTCTCGCGCAAAATCACGAAACAGAAGGAGCGGCGGCGCCTGCAAGCGCTGGCGGAAAGCCTCGTGCCGGACGGCTTCGGCGCGATCGTGCGCACCGTGGCCGAGGGGCGCGACGCGAAATCGCTCGACACCGACCTGAAGCTCCTCGTCGAGCGCTGGAACCGGATCGAGAAGCGGATGGCGCAGGGCCCGAGCTCGCCGGCGCTGGTGCACGAGGACGTCGATATGGCGTCGTCCATCATCCGTGACCAGTTTTCGAGCGACTACGACCGCATTCTCGTCGACAACAAGTCGTTGTACCACAGCGTCAAGAGCTACGTCCGGGCCGTCGCGCCCAAGATGGCCTCGTCCGTGGAGCTGCACCAAGGCAACGAGCCGGTGTTCAAGGCGGCCAACATCCAGTCGGGCGCCGACAAGGCGTTCCGCGACCGGATCGAGCTGCCCTCCGGTGGCTATCTGTACATCGAGCAGACGGAGGCCATGCACGTGGTCGACGTGAACTCGGGCCGGTCGGGCCGTGGCATGTCGCAGGAGGAGAACTCGCTCAAGGTGAACCTGGAGGCTGCGCGCGTCATCTCGCACCAGATCCGCCTGCGCGACCTGGGCGGCATCATCGTGATCGATTTCATCGACCTGCGCGGCAGCAAGAACCGCAAGAAGGTGCACGAGGAGCTCAAGAAGGGCTTCAAAGACGACCGCGCCGTCACCAAGATTCTCCCGATGAGCGACTTTGGGCTCGTCGAGATCACGCGGCAGCGCCTGCGCCCGAGCATCACCACGACGTTCTCCTCATCCAATGGCTCACGGGGCGGCGACGGACCGCCCGCGTCCGACGAGCGGACGAAAGAGCTTTCGAATCAGGTCAAGCAGCAGCAGGCTGAGGTGCAACGCCTGCGCAACGAGGTGCAGCGCTGGAAGCGCGAGGCCCAGTCGGAGGACAGCCCGCCCGAAGAGGTCCGCACGTTGAAGCAAGAAGTCTCCCGGCTCAAGCGCGAGTTGGACGAGGCGACCCAGGCCGCCGAGCAGGCCGCTGCCGATGCGCGCAATGCCGAACGCGAAGCCCAGCAGCACGAGGCGACGCGCGACGAGGCGCCTAAGGCCGAGGCGGCTGCGATTCAGCCGCCCGCGGCGTTTGTCGACTCCATCGAGCAGTGGATCCAGAACTACGCCGCCGACGGCAACCGGCGCGCTGTGACGCTGCGCGTTCACCCGTTCACGGCGGCCTTCTTGAGCCGGCCCGTGCCGAGCTATCCGACGCGCTGGTTCATGAATCATCTCGTGCGCGTGCACATCGAGGCGGATGAGTCGCTGTCGCCGCTCGCATACCGCTTCGTGAATCCGCGGACGGGCCAAACGCTTCAGCAGCACACCGCCGCGGCCGCCTGATCCAGCACGTTGGTGCCGTAGGTGCAGCCGGGGCCTCACAGTGTGTCACAGACGCGAGCTCCCGGCTTTCCCGGCCTCCGTGCGGATGCTACACCGCTTGCAGGGCGACCTGCTGCGCCAAAGCCTTGGCATCGGCGTACAGGCTGTGGACGTGCGTGTAGGCGAAGCGCGCGCTCCGGCCGAGGAGGTGCAGGTTGTCGAACCCCTCCAAGTACGCTTTGATGCGCTGCGCCTTCGATTCGGCCGCTACGTCCAGGATGGGATAGGCGAAGGGCATGGCGTGGTGCGCCACGGCCACGACTTCGTCGCGGTGCACCAGTCCCTGCGCCTCCAGCATGGCGCAGGCCGCTTTCCGGAGCGCCGCGTCCGGCTGCGTCCAGGCGGCGTCGCCCGGCTGGCACGGCCGCTCCAGTACGACCACCGTCTGATCATCCGGCGCCATGTCGGGGCTGCGGTTCTTCGGCTCGTAGAGACGGGTAAAGGGAACGGAGCGCTCCGGGAAGTACAATGATGCGTTGGGCGTGAGGCGAGGCCGGTCCAGCCCCAGCACCACGAGCCGCAGGTTGCGGAAGCGCATCGACGCGCCGAGCGCCCGGACGGCGTCGGGTGGTGCGGGATCCAGCAGGCGAAGCAGCACGGTCAGCGGCAGCGTGCTCACGACGGTGTCGACGTCGATGGGCTCCGCGTCGTTCACCGTAACGCGGGTAACACGGCGGCCGTCGTGGGCGATCCGGGTGATGCGGGCGCCGGTCCGGATGTGCTCACGGCCTATGGCATCGGCCGTGGCTGCGGCGATCTGGCCGTAGCCGGACCGCGGGTAGTAGAACGATCCATCGAGGTGGCGCGCCTTGGCCGTCGAGCGGCCCAGGGCTTCGAGCAGAAATGTGCGGAGGTCGAGCCCCTCCAGCCGGCCGCCGGCCACCTGCGGCGACAGCGTCTCGGCGTCAGCGCCCCACAGCTTCTCGGTGTAGTTCAGCAGAAACAGCTCGGCCAGCGTCGGCCCGTAGCTCTGCAGCGCCATCTCCCGGAAGTGGTCCGCGTCGCTCGATTGGCCCGGAATGGCCAACTGCTCCCACGCAATCCGGGCGAGCACAGAAGGCGGCAACTTGCGCATCAGGTCGAAGGGCGCTGGCGGAAAGTCGATGCGGCGGCCCTGCCAGCAAATCTGGCTGGGCGCGTCGACCCGGCGCAGGTCGTCCCCCAGCAGCGCCTTGACGTCGGCCGTCACCGCGGCATTCTTGTCGTGGAAGCGATGTGCGCCCGTGTCGTACCGGAACGGCGGCAGTTCCAGCGTACGCGCGTTGCCGCCGACCTCCTGCCCGGCCTCCAGCAGACGCACGCCCAGCCCCCGGCGTCGCGCGTACAGACCCATGGCGAGCCCGGCCGGGCCGCCGCCCAAAATCGTGATCGGCATGGTACGCGGGTCTACCGTCTCAGTGGTCATAGACGAAAACGGCCACTTCGGGCCACATGCGGTTGACGAAAGGATTGTGATAGAACCGGCGCACGCGGGTGGGCGGCCGGTCGAGCAGCGCGGCGTACGTGCCAACGACTATGGTCTGCCCGGTCGAGGCCGCCCGTACCCGCCGTACGGCGCTGCTGTCCTCGACAGACACGTACTGCGCCTCGACCTCCTGGGCGCTCAGGTACGTGTTGACGAGCGGAACGGATACCACCCGCGTCGGCGTCGCCTGTTCGGCCTGGTGCACGATGAACGTCTTCGCTTGCGCGATGGCCGAGGGCGCCCGGTGCTGGTGCACCAGCACGAGCGTCACGGTCCCGTAAGCGACGGCGGCGCCCACGACGAGGGCGCGCCGCCCCCCCGCGCGGCGCCACCCCGTAGCGGCCCCGGCCGCCAGCGGGATGAGAAGCAGCGGGATGAGCGGCAGCACGTGCCGGCTCTTGTGGATCACGTTCTGGAAGAAGAAGGCCCACCCGGCATACACGAGCACGCCGGCCACGCCGATCCACACGGTGCGGTGCCGCCACGATACCCGCTCCGCCAGCCGCCACGCGCCGGCGGCCCCCAGCCCGAGCACGCCCGC
>JAAAPH010000097.1 GCA_009908415.1 Bacteroidota bacterium | reverse complement strand
TCTTCTTGTCCATTGGAGGTTGATGCTATTCCGGCGGCGCCGCGGCGTCAAGCTGTCGCCCGCGCGGGTCAGCGCTGCAGTGAGTCGGCGAGGGTAGCCCCGGCACGCGCGGCTCGGGCATATGCATCCTCGTCGCCTTGGACCGATCCCTTCGCGAAGTGGCCGAGCACGGCGAGCTCTTCGACCACCTCATACCCGATGGCGCCGAACGCATCGCTCATGGCAGGCATCGTGAAGCGCATCTCGCTCTCCTCATTCTGCTCGCACACCCCGACGGTCACGAGCTTGCGCCCGGCGCCGGCAAGTCTGCTCGAGTACGGGCCCGGCCGTTCCTTCCCGAAGTGGAAGTAGGGGTAAAAGCGGTCGATGAAGCACTTCATCTCCGGGGTAATGTTGTAGTTGTACGTGGGAGAGCCGACGACGAGGCCGGCGGCCTGCTCTATGAGCGGATAGAGGAGGTGCATGCCGTCGTAGAACTCGGTACAGGTCTCATCCACGCGGCAGTGCTCGCACCCGGTGCATGAGTGGATCGAGTAATCGCGCAGCGCTGCGAACGTGGTCGCCACACCGCGCTCGCCGAGGGCACGCTCGATCTCGCGGAGCAGCCGGTCGGTGTTGCCGTTCTTTCGCGGGCTTCCGCTGACAAGGAGGACATTTCGGTGGTCAATGTCGATCATGAACCAATCATAGGGGAGGCCCAGGCCGTGTGCAAGGCGGCGGGCAGCACGGCGTGCTGCCGGAACCACGGCCGGTTACAACGGCTGCGCGTCAGATTCGCCGGGGCCGCGATAGATTCGCGGGATCCGCGGCGTGAACCCGCAGGTGATCTCGTAGCTGATGGTGTCGATTGCCTCCGCCATTTCTTCGGCGAGGATGGCCGCCTCACGGGACTCGGGCTCGACCCCCGTACCGCCGCCGTGCGGCCACTCCTGCCGGCCGAGGAGCACCACTTCATCGCCGACCGAAGGCTCTTCCGGGAGATCGGTGAGGTCGAGGGTGATCATGTCCATCGACACACGGCCACAGACCGGTACCCGGATGCCGTGGACCAGGGCGGTACCGCAGTTCGAGAGCGCACGCCGGTAGCCGTCGCCGTAGCCCACGGGAACCACGCCGATGCGGCTGCCCGGACCCACCGGGTAGCTCCTGCCGTACCCGACCGTCCATTCGCGGTCGTAGGTGGTGACTTTCGCGAGTGCACTCACCACCGTCATGCAGGGGCGAAGATCGACCACGCCACGCATACGCTCAGCCACTTCGGTACTTGGATACATGCCGTAGGCCGAGACCCCGGGACGGACGAGGTCGAAGGCCGCCTCCGGTCCAAAGACCATGACCGCCGCGCTGTTCGCCACGTGGCGAAAGCGCACGGGCACTCCCGCCCGCTCGATCGCGCCGACGATCTCGCCGAAGCGCTCGAGCTGCAGCCGTGCCGCCCCCAGGTCCTCCTCGTCGCTGTCCGGGAAGTGACTGTACACGCCTTCCACCTCGATCCCCGGAAGGCCCGCAATGGTCCGCACGTCCTCCACCGGTGTGTCGCTCAGCAGTCCCATGCGGCCCATGCCGGTGTCGATGTTGACGTGCACCCGGGCCGTGGCTCCGGCAGCCTCGGCGGCAGCGGAGAGCAGCCGGGCGTAGGCGTTGCTCGAGACGTTGAATCTGGCCTCGGGGTCGGAAACGGCGGCGGGGAGTTCGTCCTCGAAGAGGTCCTCGAGGATCAGGGTGGGATGGCCGATACCGGCGGCGCGCAGCGCGGCAAGCTCCTGGGCATTTGCGACCGCGAGCATCGCAACGCCCTCGGAGACCGCCCGGCGGGCGACCGGCGCCTGGCCGTGACCATAGGCGTCGGCCTTGACCGGGAGAACGACTCCCGCGCCACCTGACTGCGCGTGAAGCGCAGCCAGGTTTGCGGCGAGGGCGTCGAGGTCGACGTAAGCCCTCGTTCGCCGTGCGGGAAGATCGCTCATAGGTTTCTACTCCGCAGGCTTCTGCTCGTACTCCTTGAGTGCCTTGAACACAACGCCGCTGAGGGCGACGAGTGCGATAAGGTTCGGCAGGATCATCAGGCCGTTGAAGGCGTCGGAGAAGCTGAAGACGAACTCGAGTGTCGAGACCGAGCCGACGAACACGAGAATGACCCAGACCCACTTGTAGTACTCCGCGACACGGCGGCCTGCGATGTACTCAAGCGACTTGAAGCCGTAGAAGTACCAGGTGAGCATCGTCGAGAAGGCGAAGAAGATAAGGCCGAAGGTGACGATGAAGTTCCCGAAGCCCGGAAGCTGCGCGCCATAGGCGGCAGTCGTCAGCTGCGAGCCGTCGAGGCCGCTCGCGATCTCCATGACGCCGCCCGGCATGGTGAGGACGCGGCTCGTGAGAATGACGAGTGCGGTCATCGTACAGACGACGATGGTGTCGAGGAAGGAGCCGAGGCTTGCAATGATGCCCTGGCGCACGGGATCGTTCGTGCGGCTTGCCGCGTGTGCGATGGGTGCGCTTCCGAGGCCGGCCTCATTGCTGAAGACACCACGCGCCACACCGTAGCGGATGACGGTTCCGAGGAGACCACCGCCGACTGCCTTGCCGGAGAAGGCGTTTCCGAAGATCCAGCCGAAGGCCTGACCGATTGCGTCGTAGTTGACGGCAATGATGACGAGTGATCCGATGACGTAGATAACCGCCATGACGGGTACGATGCGCTCGGCAACGCTTGCGATGCTCTTGATACCACCGATGATCACCAGCGCCACGAGAATGGCGAGGATGACGCCGCTGATCCACACGGGGATCCCGAGCGTCTGCTCCACCGACTGCGCTACCTGGTTCGACTGCACCATGTTGCCGATACCGACCGAGGCGATAAAGGCAAAGATTGCAAACGCGCCGCCGAGCCATTTCCAGTTACCGCCGAAGCGGTCTTCCATACCGCGGCTGGCGTAGTACATCGGGCCGCCGGACTTCTCGCCCGCTTCGTCGGTAACCCGGTACTTGATGGCGAGGACCGCCTCCGCGAACTTCGTAGCGCCGCCCAGCACCGCCGTGATCCACATCCAGAACACGGCACCCGGACCGCCTGCCACGATCGCGGTGGCCACACCGGCTATGTTTCCCGTACCGATGGTGGCGGAGAGCGAGGTCATGAGGGCCGCGAAGGGGCTGATATCCCCGTCTCCCTCCGACTTCTTGAACAGCAGCTTGAAGGCGTAGCCGAGCCTGCGATACTGAACGATGCGGGTTCCGATCGACAGTACCAGGCCGGTGCCAAACAGCGCCGTGATCATGATCGGTCCCCACGCGAACGAACCGATCGCCCCGATGACGGCATTCACTGTTTCCATGAGCGATACCTCCTCCTACGAATTACGATATGTGAGCTCACCTTCTTACGGTTTTACGGCCCTGTCAAGCAAGACTTTTCGGTAAAAACTAACTTTTTGATACCACGCCCCGCTGTCACCCGTGGGCCGCGAGGATAAACTCGTCCATCGATCGCTTGGGGACATAATGTGTACCCGCGTCATCGCGATAGTACTTGATGCTCCCGTCGGAGGGGATATCGACGATGCGCACGTCCTCCACGGGGGCCCCGAGTGCAACGACGACAAGGGGCTCGTAGCGTGAGTCGATAGCGAGCTTCGCGCGGAGCTCGTCCCGGTTCACCGACGCCACGATGCAGCCGCCGTAGCCTTCCTCGATGGCCGACAGCAGAACGTTCTGGCACGCAAGACCCATGTCGCACCAGACGAACTCGGGCTTCACCTTTACCTCGGTATCGTGCAGGACGACGACGTAGGCAGTCGGGCGCTCACCGGCCTCCGGTCCGTCCCAGTCGCGTATGTAGCCGGCCCACTTCAGAAGGGGGAAGATCTGCTGGTTCGTCGGCAGGTCTGCCGCCAGGATGTAGCGCAGCGGCTGAGCGTTCATTGCCGACGCCGAGTAGCAGGCATTGGACGTCCATTGGCGGAGCTGGGCCATCGTGATCGGGCGGGTTTCGTCGAAGCGGCGATAGCTACGGTTCTTCTGCGCGAGCTCGTTCATCATTGGTGGGCTCCTTGTCTCTGTGAGTATGGGTTCTCATTCTAGGCCGCCGCGCCGGTAATGCCAAGTACCGGGCGTGGCCCCGGCCATTACCGGCGTGGAGGCTTAACACCGTCCCTCTCCGCGGTTTACGGTTGCAGTATGCGCATAGCGGTCCGGGAAGACGGTAGCGATGACGCCAGGGGCGTGTACGTGAAGTCATTCATCATCGGCAGCGGCTTTTTCACGGTCGCGCTCATCGAGCCGATGTACAACGCCTATGTTCCCCTTATGCTTGCCGACCATCTTGGCTCATCCGCGGCAGTCGGCGGAGCACTGAGCGCGCTCAACGTGATCGCTCCCTTGATCATTCCGCTCTTCTCGACCATGTCGGATCG
>JAAAPH010000201.1 GCA_009908415.1 Bacteroidota bacterium | reverse complement strand
ACCGACGTGGTAGCCATTCTGGGCGAGGGCTTCGACGTACGTGACGAACTGCTCGGGGAAGTAGGGCCAGTGCTGCGCGGCCTCCTCCAACTGCCACGAGTTGCGCCCGGTTAGAATCGCCGACCGGGAGGGCGCGCACTTGGCATTGGGCGTGTAGGCGCGCGTGAAGAGCAATCCCTCCTCGGCCACGCGGTCAAAGGCGGGCGTCTGCACCCAATCCGTGCCGTACGCGCTAAAGTGCGGGAACGAGGCGTCGTCTGCGATGGCAAAGAGAATGTGGGGCCGCGGAGCATCAGGCCCCTCCTGGGCCGACGCCCCCAGCGGCATGCAGCCCCCCATCCACAGCACCACGATCCACATGCAAAAAAGCGTTCGGGCGTCACGCATCATATTCTGCCGGTATTGATGACACTTGAGTGATGAAGCCTCCGAACGGAGATGCGGGCCCCTACCCCGCCACGGCCGTCACGGTTAGGTGCGCACGCCGGCTTCTTCGGGAGGCGCCACGTGGCTGCGGCGGGCCAGCATAGAGCCGACCGTAATGGCAGCCAGCAGGCCCAACAGGAGCAGGTCGGTGCGGATGGGGCCGACGGACGCAGGCACCAGCCCCGCCTCGGCGCCCAGGAAGAGCACCAACGCGACGCCGGTTGCGGTGGCCACCTCGGCGCCGGGCGCCCGCCGCGCCAGAATACCGCCCAGCACCATCGGACCGAGCAGCGCGGTCCCCCGAAAGCTCGACAGCGCAAGCAACACGAGCTGATCGCTACTCAGGATCGAGAACACGAGTGCCGCCGCCCCGAAGAAGACGATGGACAGGCGCGTAAGGCGAAGGGCTGTTTTCTCATCGCCGTGGTAGAGCGATCGCAGTTCCGTCCCCAGCGCAAAGAGCTGAGAATCGGCGGTGGACATGGCGGCCGTGAGCAGGCCCACCACCGCGGCCGCCGCCACCACGTTGGCCTGCTCGTAGAGGAGCACGTTCGACCAGAACTCGCGGCTCGTGGCCCCGCCGTACTCGACCGCGCCGTACATGCCGATGGCGATCACCGGCAGCAGGATGGCGATCGCGAAGCCGCCGATCGATACGGCCATGCGGTTCATCTTCTCGCGGGAGCGCATCACGATGAGCCGTGTGGTGAGTTGCGGCTGGGTCGCCGGCAGCAGCACCACCCCAAAGAAGGAGGCCAGCAGGAATTGGGGGGTAAACAGACCCTCCGGGCCGGGCGTAGAGAGCAGCGCCTCGTCGACGGCGGCGACCTGCTCGAACATCGCCCCGACGCCGCCAAAGTAGTTGATACACCCGATGGCCACGATCCAGACGACCGTTAGGAGCGTCAGGCCCTGGATGATGTCGCTCAAAATGATGGCCCGCAAGCCGCCCACTTCGCTGTAAAGCAGCATGGCGACGACAATTCCCGCCGACCATCCCCACGCGGGCAGCGCGCCCGGGAAGACGGCCTCCAGAAAGATGGCGAGCCCGCGAATCTGGATGGACACGTACGGCACCAAAAACAGAAAGACGCCCGCGAAGAAGACGTACCCCGCCAGTCGGTTGTTGTAGAGGGCGCTGAGGAGGCCGGCCGTGCCGCGGAACCCGCGCTCCCGCGCCCGCTTCCGCAGGTGGTAGCCAAACCAGACGATGAAAAACACCTGCACGCCGTCGGACACGGCCAGAAAAATCCAGGCCCCGATGCCGTGGTTGCGAAAAAAGTCCGGCATGCCCATTAGCGTGAACGTACTGAAGAGCGTGGCCGAGTACGTCAGGAGACCGGCAAAGACACCCACGTTGGAGCCCGCGAACAGGTAGTCGGCCTCGCCGTCCGATTTGCGCCACGAAACGTAGGCAGCGGCGATGAGCGCCGCGGCGTAGATTGCGCCCAGAATCCATACCCAGGTAACCATGTCATTCGGGGTTCTTTGCAGAATCAGACGAGTGCTGCTTCAGCCCGGTGGGCTCATCCCCCTCCGGCGGATAGAATTGCGTGGCGTAAAACGTCAGCACTACCAGCGCGACGGTGATCAGGATGCCGATCCAGAGCGTGTAGGGAATGCCCCCCACCATGGGCCGGTACGTGCCGGCGGGAATCACGAGCGGCGTGAACACGACGATCGAAAGCCCGATCACGGTCAGATAGCAGATGCGCCAGTACAGGCGCCGTTGATTGGTATCAGCCATCGCTCTAGAAGTAGATTGTCCAATGCCAGTGAGGCGGGCGGATCAGGCGCGCGCCGACGCACGGTCGAGCGCCGGTACATCGAGCCAGGTGCGCTGCTCCCAGGCGTCGTAGCCGAGTTCAGCCAGCTGCACGCCTTTGGCGCCTTCCAGCAGATCCCACGGAAACGGCTCGTCCCGCGCCACGTGCTGGAGAAACAGCTCCCACTGCGTCTTGAAGGCGTTCTGATGGTCTTCCTGCGCCGGCACGGGGAGCCAGTCGTCATAGAAGCTGTGCGGGTTGTCGACATCCGGATTCCACACCGGACGCGGCGTGGCGCCAAGCGGCTGCATAAGGCACGTCCGCAGGCCGGCCACGGCCGAGCCTTCTGTGCCATCAACCTGGATCGTCAACAGATCGTCGCGGCGGACGCGCGTCGTCCACGACGAATTAAACTGCGCGGTGGCCCCGCCCGCCAGTTCAAACATCGCATAGGCGGCATCCTCGGCCGTGCACGTGTACGGCTCCCCGCTTTCGTCCCACCGCTTCTTGAGATGCGTCTTGCCGAGGCTGCACACCGATTCCACGCCGCCGAACAGGTTGTCCAGTACGTAGCGCCAGTGGCAGAACATGTCTAGGATGATGCCGCCCCCGTCCTCCTCGCGGTAGTTCCACGACGGCCGCTGCGCCGGCACCTGGTCGCCACGAAAGACCCAGTACCCGAAGTCGCCGCGCACCTCGAGAATTCGCCCAAAGTAGCCGGAATCGATCAAGCGCTTGAGCTTTTGCAGACCCGGTAGCCAGAGCTTGTCCTGCACGACGCCGTGCACGACGCCCCGGTCCTCCGCCGCATCATACAGCTCCAGCGCATGCTCCGTCGAGAGCGCCGACGGCTTCTCGCAGTAAATGTGCTTGCCGGCGTCCAGCGCGTGCAACACGCTTTCGTGGCGAAGGTCGGTGATCTGCGCGTCGAAGTAGATCTCATTGTCCGGATCGCTGAGCGCCGCATCGACGTCGGTCGTCCACCGATCGACGCCCGTCTCCTCGGCGAGTCGTTCGAGCTTGGCGGGGTTGCGCCCCACGAGAATGGGATCTGGCATGACGACCGTGTCATCGCCGACGGGCACGCCGCCCTGCTCTATGATGGGGAGGATGGAGCGCTTCAGATGCTGGTTCGACCCCATGCGGCCGGTCACGCCGTTCATGACAATGCCGATGGTGCGGGTTTCGGTGTTCTGCATGGGTGGATAGTGCTTGGGGAGTGGGAAACGAATGGTCGTGAGACGCCGCCGCGCCGCTGGGTATCAAGGGGCGTCGGTGTGTTGGGGCTGTGCGCCCTCGGGCAGTGGGGGCACGTCTTCGCCGGCCTTGGGCAGCGTGCCGGCCAGCTCCTGCCGCCAGTGGTCCACGTCGCCGGCCGGCGCGTAACAGTACATCATCCGCAGCGGCGTGTCGCCAATGTTGGTGAGCTGATGGTAGGCGTTCGACGGGATGTACACGGCCTGCCCGCCCGAGAGCGTCTGGCGCTCGTCCCCGATGCACATCTCGCCCGTCCCCTCCAGGATAACGTACACCTCCTCTTGCTCGTGGTTATGCCATGGGACCTGGCCACCGTTCGGGTCGAGCGTGGCCACGCCCATGCAAAAGTGGTCGGCGCTGAGCGACGAGGTGCCGCCAACGAGGTTCTTGGTGGTGCGCCGCGCCGGGTAGCTGCGGCCTTCGACGGTGTTGAGATCGGTGATCGTCATGGCGATCGATGGAGTAGAAAAGAATACGACGAATGCAGAATGGGCGCCGCGCGTGAGTCCGTTCAGCCGAGCCACGCCGTCAGCCGCTCGGCGATGTTGCGCAGGATGGGCTCGTCCGAGTCAGGGCGACGCTGCGCATTGGGGGGCGGCGCGCTGCTTGGAAGCCAGCCCCGAAGCTTTAGAAACTGGGCCGCGCTGTGCTTGTAGGCCGGCACCGGCTCGCGGAACGCGAAGAAGCCCAGGTACTGGAGCAGGTCGTTCAACTCGTAGAAGGCCGGGTCGTCGTCGGCCCACAGCCGATCGCGCTGGGCGAACAGATCCGGGGCGAACGTGCTCAGCCCCAGCAGATAGTCGCTCCCGTAGGTGACCATATCGATGGCGAGGTCGTTGCCCGTAAACACCTTGAAGTCGGGACGGCGCGCGTCCCGCACCTGCAGCCGCTCCCACTCCAGGGCGCGGCTCAGCGAGGAGTGCTTGGCGCCGATGCAGGCCGGAATGTCGACCAGTCCGGCGTAGGTGTCTA
>JAAAPH010000383.1 GCA_009908415.1 Bacteroidota bacterium | reverse complement strand
AGCGCTCACCATCGATGCCGCCCGCATCCTCGGTCTCGACGATCGGGTCGGTTCGCTGGAGCCCGGCAAGGATGCCGACCTCGTGCTCTACGAGGGCGATCCCTTTGAATACACCACCCAGGTCTGTGAAGTCCTCATCGACGGCGTCGTCGCCAGCGACACGTGCCGGTGAGTAGGAACGAGGGCGTGGGCGAGAGGGGCAATGGGCGTGTGGAGCCCTCTTCTCACTCCGCTTTCCAACCTTCCAACCTTCAACCCGCTGACCTGTCAACGAAGAGCCATGATCGACGCGCTAGTGCTTGACGAGACGCGCGGCGGACAGGTGGCCGAGGTGCGGTCGCTTGCGCCCGATGCACTGCCCGACGGCAACGTGCGGGTCGCCGTGGCGTATTCCAGCCTGAACTACAAAGACGCGCTGGCCATCACGGGCGAAGGCAAAATTATCCGTGGCGAGTTCCCCTTTGTGCCGGGCATCGACCTCGTGGGGCAAGTAGAGGCGTCCGAAACGGGGGCGTTCGCGCCCGGCGATTGGGTCATCCAGACCGGATGGGGGCTCGGCGAGCATCGGTGGGGCGGCTACGCGCAGCAGATGCAGCTTCAGGCGAAGCATCTCGTGCCGCTTCCCGACGCCATGACGCCCCGTGAGGCCATGATCGTGGGCACGGCGGGATTCACCGCGATGCTGGCCGTGATGGCGCTCGAAGACCACGACACGGCGCCCGACGGAGGCGAAATCGTGGTGACGGGGGCCTCCGGGGGGGCAGGCAGTATGGCCGTCGCCCTGCTCGGCGCGCTGGGCTATCGCGTGGTGGCCTCGACAAGCAACGACGCGGCGCACGACGACCTGCGCGACCTCGGGGCGGCGCGCATCATCGACCGGGGGGAGCTCGACGGCGGGCCGGAGCGCCCGATGCAGTCCGCCCGATGGGCCGGCGCCGTGGACGCCGTGGGCGGTGCGACGCTGGCCTCCATCATCGCTGCGCTGGACCGTCATGCCAGCGTGGCGGCCTTCGGCAACGCCGGCGGGCACGAGCTGCACACGAGCGTCTTCCCGTTCATCCTGCGAGGCGTCAACCTGCTGGGCATCGACTCGAACACATGCCCCAACGAGCGCCGGCGCGTCGCCTGGCAGCGGCTGGCCGATACGCTTACGGCCGCGCACTACGAGCGGGTGCTCAACCGGGTGATCAGCCTGAACGAACTGGCGGGCGCCGCGCGGTCCCTGCTGCGCGGCAACATTCAGGGCCGGGTGGTGGTTGATGTGAACGCGTGAGTGGCGGCGGACTGGCCGCGTTCAGCGCAATCCTCCCATCTCCCGTTTCGGCCCCTATGTCTGTTTCGTTCTGGCAGCGCGCTGCTTCGGCTGATTCTGCCGCCTACGATGTGGTGATCGTCGGGGGCGGCCTCGTCGGGTGCGCCACCGCCTACTGGCTCCATCGGCGCCGGTCGCAGCTGCGCGTGGCCATCGTGGAGGCCCAATCGATCGGCCAGGGGGCGTCGGGGCGGAATGCCGGGTTTTTGCTGCAGGGCACCGACACCGACTACCTCACCGCCCTTGACCGGCACGGGCCCCGGCGGGCGAAGCACTTCTGGCGCTTCACACGGGACAATCGCGATCTCATCGAGGCCGAGCTGCAGGGGGCAGCGTTCGACTTCACCGCGTGCGGCAGCATGACGGTGGCCGGCACCGAGGCCGAGGATGCCCGCCTGCAGGAGGCGGTGTCTCCCCTTCGGGCGATCGGCGCCCCCGTCGTGTACCTGTCGCCGAAAGAAACCAACCGCCGCCTTCGCGCCCGCGGATTCTGGGGAAGCCTGTTCGTGACGTCCGGGGCCGTGGTGAACCCGCTCAACCTCGTGCAGCAGGTAGCTGCGGAAAGCCGAGCGCATGTGTTCGAGTACCAGCCGGTCCAGCGCGTGACCGCGGCGGGGGACCACTACCGCGTCGAAACCGACGGGCGGCAGATGCAGACGCGGCAGGTGGTTTTTGCCCTAAACGCGCACCTGCCGCAGGTCATTCCCGCCCTCGCCGCGTACGTCCGCCCGGTCCGCGCCCAGATGCTGGCCACCGCGCCAACGGACCGCCACCTTCGCCTGCCCGCTTACACCCACGCGGGGGCCTTCTACATTCGGCAGGGGCCGGGGGGCGAGGTGCTGCTGGGCGGCGCGCGCCACCGCCACGCCGAGGCCGAAGTCGGCTACGACGATACGACGACCGCGGCCGTCCAGAACGACTTGGAGCGCTACCTGCACGCGCACTTCCCGTGGGCGCAGGGCCTCGACGTCACGCAGCGCTGGAGCGGGACGATGGGCTTCTCACCGGACGGGCTGCCGGTCGTGGGCGCTGTGCCGGGGCAGCCCGGCAACGTGTGGGCCGCCGGCTTCACGGGGCATGGCATGAGCTGCGGCTTCCGGATGGGCCAGCTCCTTGCCGCCCGCGTCCTCGGCGATGCGCGCCCCGACGGCTACGAGCTGTTCGCCGCGTCTCGATTTAGCCGCCCGGAGGCAGGCCAGATGCGGGCGTCCGAAGCGATTTCGGACCCGTCCTCATGAGTCCGCACCGCTGTAACCATTTGGAGGATCGGTTCGTTTGTCGGACGTCAACTCATTCATAATCCAGTTATTGTGTACTCCTATCCATGATTTCTTTCCTTGCTCGGTGTGCCTCCTCCGGGTCCCGCGCCGCCGTGGCCCTTCTGCTCATCGCGCTGGCGGGCGCCTCTGCCGTTCAGGCACAGGCCCCATCGGATCCCGCCATCCGACCGCAGGGCAGCGTTAGCTTTCTGGTCGGTGTACCGCAAGGCGAGTTTCGGGACAACGTAGACAATCTTGGCTTTGGCCTCGACGTGTTCGGCGGCCTCGGCGTAGGCCAATCGCCGGTCGTCATCGGGCTCGACATCGGCTTCCTTATTTACGGCCGCGAGCGGCGGAGTGAGCCCTTTAGCAACACCATTCCCGACGTCACCGTCGACGTCCAGACGACGAACAACATCTTCCAGTCCCACCTCGTGCTGCGGCTCCAGCCGCCCGACGGCGTGGTGCGCCCGTACGTGGATGGCCTCTTCGGCTTCAAGTACCTGTTCACGCAAACCCAAATCGAGAGCGAGCGGTTTGAGGCCGATGATCCCATCGCCAGCTCGACGAACTTCGACGACTTTGCGCTGAGCTACGGCGTCGGCGGGGGCGTTCACATCGCGTTGTACCGCCCGCAGGGGGAGGAGAAGGAGGTGGAGTCCGTGGCACTCAAGCTCGGCGCGCAGTATCTGCTCGGCAGCGAGGCCGACTACCTGCAGGAGGGCTCGATCCGCCGGGTGAACGGGTCGATCGACTTCGAGGTCGAGCGGTCGCGCACGACCTTCCTGGAGCCGTACCTGGGGGTGGCGCTTCAGTTTTGAGGCGTGCCCCGTAGCCCTTGATGTCGCATTATTCGATCGGACGCATGCCTGACTTCAGCCAGCGCGCACAGGGCGAAGAGATGATGGACGATTTCGCCATCACGGACGGCCGCCTCACGCGGGCGCTCGGCGATCTGCGGTGGGTCAACCGGTGGCTCGGGGGGCACCGCGCCGCGCAGTCCGTCCTCGCCCCACTCCTGCGTCGCACGGGAAAACTGCGAATTGTCGATCTCGGATCCGGCGGGGCCGACTATCCGGAGCACGTCGTCCGGTGGGCACACCGGCAGGGGCTCGAGGCCGACGTGGTCGCTGTCGACGCGAACCCGCAAACGGTATCGCACGCGCAGTCGGCACTGGACGATCGCCTGCCGGCGGCTATGCGCGATCGCGTAGAGGTCGCATGCGCCGACGCCCTCGATCTGCCGTACGACGACGACGCGTTCGACGTGGCCGTCGCGGCCCTCTTTCTCCACCACTTTCACGGCGAGGAGGCGGTCGCGCTGCTTCGGGAGATGGACCGCGTGGCTCGGCGTGGCATCCTCGTGAACGACCTCCACCGCCACCCGCTGGCGTACTACGGCGTCCGGGCGCTCGGCACGGTGACGCAGGCGTCCGCGATGTTTCGGCACGACGGGCCGCTGTCCGTGCTGCGCGGTTTCCGGCGCGCCGAGCTGGAGGAGCTCGCGGCGGCGGCCGGGTTGCGCGGCGCACGCGTCCACTGGCGGTGGGCGTTCCGCTGGGTGCTCACCACGATCCCGCGCACCGCGCCCTCCGCTACGGACGCTGCAGAACCTCGGGCAGCGTGAAGCGCTCTTGCGAGTTGATCTCGGTGGCGCCGCGCGTCCGCGACCCGGCGGCGATGTAGAGGTGCCCCTCGTGGACGATGGCCTGCGTGCCGTGGCGGCCCGTGTGCATGGGCGCGAGCGACTGCCAGGTCCCCGTCTCGGGGTGGAACGCCTCGACCTCGGCATGGGCGGGCTCTTGACTGCCGCTTTCGCCGCCCAGCACGAGGAGGTGGCCGCCCACCGACAC
>JAAAPH010000317.1 GCA_009908415.1 Bacteroidota bacterium | reverse complement strand
GACGGCAACTACGACCGCGCCGACGCCATCCGCGACGAGCTCGACGCCATGGGCATCGAGGTGATGGACTCGTCCGACGGCACCACGTGGCGGAAGAAGATCGACGTGTGACGCTGCACCTGTCGTCTGAACCCGATCGCTGTAAGGGCGTGTTGCAACACGCCCCAACAATCCGCCTGACATCTATCGCCGTACGGACGCACGGCACCGAACGGCATGACCTTCGGCCCCCGCGCGTCCCTCCACCAGAAACCCGCACCACATGGACCCGCTGGACATGACCGACTGGCCCCGCCCGCTCGAACGCCCGCGCCGCCTGCGCCGCACGGCGAATCTGCGGCGGATGGCCCGCGAGACGCGTCTGCACACCGATAACCTGATTGCCCCCCTCTTCGTCACCGCCGGCGAGGGCGTGCAGGAGGAAATCAGCTCGATGCCGAGGCAGTACCGGTTCAGCATCGACACCCTCGTCGAGGAGGCCGCCGAGTTGCACGATCTGGGCATTCCCGCCATTGCCCTTTTCCCGGCCATTCCCGACGCGCAGAAAGACGCTACGGCCAGCGCCGCGACCGATCCGTCCGGCCTCTACCCGCAGGCCATCGATGCGCTCAAGACGGAGCTGCCGGAGCTGCTCGTCATCACCGACACGGCGCTCGACCCGTACTCATCCGACGGCCACGACGGCGTGGTGCGCGACGGGCAGATCGCCAACGACGCGACGGTCGACATCATGCGCGACATCGCCGTGCTGCACGCCGAGATGGGCGCCGACCTCATCGCGCCGTCCGACATGATGGACGGGCGCGTGCGGGCGATCCGCGCGGCGCTCGACGCCAACGGCTTCACCGGCACCGGCATCCTGTCGTACACGGCGAAGTACGCCTCGGCCTACTACGGCCCGTTCCGCGACGCGCTCGACTCGGCCCCGCGGAAACGCGGCGACGTGCCCGCCGGCAAGGACACCTACCAGATGGACCCGGCCAACAGCGACGAGGCGCTCCGCGAGCTGCGGCTCGACCTGGAGGAAGGCGCCGACCTCGTGATGGTGAAACCCGCCCTGCCGTACCTCGACGTCATCCACCGCGTGAAGCAGCACGCCGACGTGCCCGTCGCCGCCTACAACGTGAGCGGCGAGTACGCCATGATCCACGCCGCCGCGCAGAACGGCTGGCTCGACCTCCGGGCCGGCGCCACCGAAGCGCTCACGTCCATCCGCCGCGCCGGCGCCGACGTGATCCTCACGTACTTCGCCAAACGCATGGCGCGCTGGCTCGCGGAATAAGAATCTGATTTTCACGCCGCACGGGCACACCGCACCACGGGCATGACCTTCGGCCTCCGGTGTGCCCCAACGATCATTCTTCAACGCTCTCAACCCCGTAAGGGGCGCATTGCCATGCGTCCCTCCGTTCACCCCCAAATCAATCTCTACTCCCCACCATGGCCATCGACATCACGCACATCGACTACAGCCACATGTCGGGCGGGCTCGTCCGCATGATGAACCGCTTCAAGGAAGAAGGCACCCTCACCGGCGAGATCGAGGAAGACGACGTCCTGCGCAACGATCCGAACGCCGCCCTGCTCGGCCTGCTCTACGACCAGCGCGTCCGTGCCGAGTTTGCTTTCACCGGCCCCATCCGACTCAAGAACCGGCTGGGCCACCTCGACATGGCGAAGATCGCGGCCATGGACTTCGACGCGTTCCAGGAGGCCTTCGCCGAGAGCCCGGCCGTTCACCGCTTCACGAACAAGATGGCCGAGAATACGCAGAAGGTGGCTGGCATCATTGCCGAGGAGTACGACGGCAACGCGGCCAACATGTGGAACGACGGTGCGGACCTCGACACGATCGAGAAGCGGCTGCGCAAGCTGCCCGGCTTCGGCAAAGGCAAGGCCTCCAAGATCAAGTATGTCCTCCACTACTTCGGGCACCGCGACTTCAGCGACGACGGGTAACTTTTTCCATTCCGGCTCCTCCCAGCGCCCCGTTTCCCACTTCGGAAGCGGGGTGTTTTTGCATGCCGACGTTATCCCGGCGGGCGGACACGGACGGCCTCGGCGCCTGACCCCCCTTGCAGTTCCCTCCGTCACTCCATGCTCCGGTTGCGCCTAAAGATGACTGGAGAGACCGATGGAACCGCTTCTCTTTGAACCGCGCATCGGGCAACATATCGATGCGCAGGCCTCGCCCCACCCGAGGCGTCACATGCTGCTCAGAAAGAACCCGGAGGCAACGCGATGGTTGTTGGTTCGCTCATACTCTTTGCACTCGGCACCGCCCTCTTTGGCATCGCTCACATGCCCGACTGGCGCAGGTCGTCGTTCGTGAACCGGCACGGACTCGACCCCGCGGCCTGCCCCGTAGATACTGAGCATACGCGGATGGCGCACACCAGCCTCGGATCGTTCCTGATCCACCTGAACTAGCGCACCGCCCGGCTAGCGCCGCCAGAAGGTTGGCATGAGCAGAATAAGTACGGTGAAAATCTCCAACCGGCCGGCCATCATCATGAGCGCGAGGACCCACTTGCCGACGGCCGGGATGTGCGCGTAGTTGTCCGTCGGCCCCACGCTGCCAAAGCCCGGCCCGATGTTGCCCACGCTCGCAATGGTGGCCCCGAAGGCGCTCATCAGATCCATGCCCAGGATCGACATGATGACGATGCCGAAGCCGTTGAGCATGAAGTAGAGGACGATGAAGGAGAGCACGTTGCGCATCACGTCGTTGGGCACCACCTCGCCGCCGAGGCGCATCGGGATGATGGCCTGGGGATGGACGAGTTGCTTCAACTCGCGGACGGCGTTTTTGAACAGCAGAACGTGGCGCACCACCTTGGGCCCGCCGCCCGTCGACCCCGCCATGCCCCCGACGAAGAAGAGGATGAAGAGGGCGCCCAGCGCGAGGGGCGGCCACACCTCGTAATCCGCCGTGCCAAAGCCCGTGGTCGTTACGATGGCGACGGTCTGGAACGCCCCGTAGCGCAGCGCATCGAGCAGCGACGTATAGCCCTCGAAGGCAGCACCCATGGCCTCGCCGGCAACCACTGTGGCGGTCGGCTGCCACGTGCCCAGCGCAATCACCGCCGTGCCGACCCCGACGATGGCCGTGTAGACGCGCAGCTCCGTGTCGCGAAACACCGTGATGGGCTGGCCGCGCAGCATCCGATAGTGCAGCGCGAAGTTCACGCCGGCCAGAAACATGAAGACGGTGATCACCCAATCGATATATGCCGAGCCGTACTGCCCCACCGAGCCGTTCTCGGTGGAGAAGCCGCCCGTGGCCATCGTCGCGAAGGCGTGGTTGACGGCATCGAAGGGCGTCATGGCCGGCAGCAGCAGGAGCACCTCGATAGCGGTGATGCCCACGTAGATGAGCCAAAGCCGCTTGGCCGTCTCGCGGACGCGGGGCGTCAGCTTATCGGCCGACGGGCCGGGCACCTCGGCGCGGAAGAGCTGCATGCCGCCCACGCCCAGGATGGGCAGGATGGCGAGCGTGAGGACGATGATCCCCATGCCGCCCATCCAGTGCGCGAGGCTGCGCCAGAAGAGAAACGCGTTGGGCATGGCCTCGATGGCCATATTGCCCCCGCCCCCGAAGATGGTGGCCCCCGTCGTCGTGAAGCCGCTCATCGTCTCAAAGAAGGCGTCCGTGTACGTGTCGAGGACGCCGCTCAGCACAAACGGCAGCGCCCCGATCAGCGAAAGCACGAACCACGACAGCGCCACGATGGCGAACCCCTCGCGTACGCCGAGGTCATCGGTGTCATTGTTCATCTGCCCCGGCCCGCCCAATGTGGCCCAGACCGCCCCGCCGATGCCTAGCGCGAGTCCGGCCGCGGCCGCAAAGCTCCACCACGACACCTCGCCGTAGTACAGGCCGACGAGCGCCGGCAGCACGAGCGCTACGCCCAAAAAGAGCAGTAGGCCGCCGAGCGTGCGCGTGACGGCTTTCCAGTTGAGAACCATGAGGCGTGATAAGCTGTAGTGGGATCATCGAGCACAGTGTCGTTTGGAGCCCCTTCTCCTCGCGTGCTGCCCGCCGATCGGCGATCCGGGCTCCGCGCAAACCGGGGAGCCCTCGCGGGCATAGCGCCCCCAATACCGTTCCGAACGGCTTCCGTGTGCAGACGGCACGCACGAGCCGCGCCCCCGCGTAATGAAATAGGAGACAGACAACTGATCAGCAACTCTTTCCGCCGCGCCTCATCGCATCTTCGCCGCATCCCCTGACACAACGGACCGCTTGCGCACCCTGCTCCCTCTCGTCTCATGGCCTCTTCCCCCCTGTCATCGGTCCGCGAGCGCCTGCGTCATTTCTGGTTGAGCCGCACGCCACCGCAGGTGTTCGTAGGCTCCTTCCTGCTGCTCATCGCGATGGGCACGTTGGGCCTCATGACGCTTCCGGGGCTCTATACCGGGGCGGGCCTT
>JAAAPH010000086.1 GCA_009908415.1 Bacteroidota bacterium | reverse complement strand
AACGGCGTCGAAGTGCGGACCGGTATGCCACGCCGTGCCGGGGCCCTCCAGATGATTCGGTCAATCATCCGTCATGGGGTTGGGCTCGGAGACGAGGTGCGATCGGTCAGACTTGTTGATTTGCACATTGGTTTGCAAAAAATTCTGAATGGCGCCGGCCCTTTGCGCCGCGGGGTTCCGTTCCCGGCGCCCGGCCGGCCGCGGAACGAACGCCGGCCATCTTCTTTGCAGTACGGCTATTTGCTGCTCCACTGAATGCCTCTCCCCGCCGCCCGATGCCCGACCCGATCGACGAACTCAAAGACGTCCTCGCGCCCATCGAGGACCTCAAGCACGCCGCCGAGGTGCTTTCGTGGGACCAGGAGACGTTCATGCCTGACGGCGGTGCCGAAGCACGGGCCCGCCAGATCGCGACGCTGCGCACGACGGCCCACGAACGCTTCGTGACCGACAAACTCGGTGCCCTGCTCGACCGTGCGGCCGACGCACTCGACGGCGCCGACGCAGAGGATGCCGCCCTCATCCACGTGACGCGGCGCGACTACACCCGGGCGCGCAAGATTCCCGCATCGCTCGTCTCGGCGCTCTCCGAAGCCTGCTCGCGCGCCCAGGTGGCCTGGCAGAAGGCGCGGGCGGCCGACGACTTCGACGCCTTCGCCCCGCACCTCCAGCGGCTCGTCGAGCTCAACGTCGAGAAGGCCGAGGCGATCGGCTACGAGGGCGAGCCGTACGACGCGCTGCTCGACGAGTACGAGCCCGGCATGACGACCGCCGACGTGGCGTCCGTCTTCGACCCGCTCCGTGCCGACCTCGTGCCCATCGTCGACGCACTCGCCGATCAGCCGCTGCCGCCCGACGACTTCATGCGCCACGGCTTCGATCCCGACGCGCAGCAGGCCTTTGGCGAGCAGATTATCACCGACTTCGGGTACGACTTCGAGCGGGGGCGGCAGGACCGCTCCGCGCACCCGTTTACGACCTCGTTCTCGATCGACGACGTGCGGCTCACGACGCGGTTCGACGAGCACTTCCTGCCGTCGGGCCTCTTCTCGACGCTCCACGAGGCCGGCCATGGGCTGTATGAGCAGGGCATCGATCCGGCGCTGGAGCGCACGCCGCTGGCCGAGGGCACCTCGCTGGGCATGCACGAGTCGCAGTCGCGCCTTTGGGAAAACCTCGTCGGCCGCAGCCGCCCCTTCTGGTCGCACTACCTGCCCGCGCTGCGCGATGCTTTTCCAGCGGCCTTCGACGGCGTCTCACTCGACGCGTTCTACCGCGCCATCAACCGGGTGGAGCCGTCGCTCATCCGCGTGGAGGCCGACGAGGTGACGTACAACCTGCACATCATGCTGCGCTTCGAGTTGGAGCGCGGGCTCGTACAGGGCACCGTGTCGGTCGACGACCTGCCGGCCCTCTGGCGCGCGAAGATGGACGAGTACCTCGGCGTGGTCCCCGAGACGGACGCCGAGGGCGTTTTGCAAGACGTGCACTGGTCGATGGGCGCCATCGGCTACTTCCCGACGTACGCGCTCGGCAACCTGATGTCGGTCCAGCTCTTCGACCAGCTCCGCACCGCCCTCCCCGATCTCGACGCGCAGATTGCGGACGGCGACTTCGGGGCGCTCCTCGGCTGGCTCCGCGAGCACATCCACCGATACGGCCGCAGGCACCAAGCCCCGGATCTGCTGGAGCGCGTGACCGGCGACGCGTTGCAGGCGGCGCCCTGGCTGCGCTACATCCGCGACAAGTACAGCGCCCTGTACGATGTCAGCCTGCCCTAAGCCCTACCACTCGGGCTCCATCTGGGGCGCCGGGTTGGACGACGCCGACGCGCCACCGCCCGACTTTTCGACGCGCGCGCCCTTCTGCCGAAGCATATCTTCGCGCATAAAGTACAGCAGGCAATCGCGGGCCGTCCCGGCGTCCAGCCCAAACCGATCAGCCAGTTGGAAGAAGTCAGAAAACTTGAAGGCGGGCGGCAGCCGCCGATACAACGCGTAGGCCTCGCGCGGGATGGACGCGGGGTCCTCGATCGGAAAAGCCTCTTCCTGCCGGCTTACATCCTCAAAAATGCGAACCAGCGTCACCTCTTCGCGCAACGCCTTGTTCTCCCGCTGCAGCTGCTCATTTTCCTCGCGCAGCCGCTCCATTTCACCCAGGAGTTGGCTCATATTGCGCCGCACCTCCATAATGAGCTCCTGTATATTACTACTCATATTCTGTGCGGTCGCAAAAAATTCGTGCAAACAGAGACGGTACGCCCCAACCCGGTGGTGCGCAAGCGCGTGATGAGCGCCCGTCGGCGGACGCGCTTCACGAGGCACGAAGCTACAACCGGCTCTAAGATAGCGCGGGTCCGATTTGGTGGGCGGTCAATGACGACTTGACAAAGAAAGAGACGCGACGCAAAAAATCACTGGCTAACATTCGATCAGTAGATTTCGCTTGATTACAGGACGAAACGTGAGAGGGGCCTGACCTGACGGGATTTCAATCATACACGAAGGGAACCCCACACAACCCATCGGCGGGCCCCTCCACCTCAACAATAGACTTGCTCTTCCCACCGCCTTTGGTGGGTTGCCGCCGCTCTTTTCATCCCTCAACGCGTCAGCACCGGTCTGCACGGCGCGTTCTGCCCGGCGCCTCCCCCGCCGCTCGACGGGTACTATTGACCGATGGACCGGTCGGTGGGGCGTAGCACCTCACCGCGCAACGTCCTCAGGCGGATCGACGGGAAGCTCAAAGGCGAACGCGGTGCCTTGACCCATCGTGCTCTCGACGGTCAGTGTGCTGCCGTGGAGGACCACTATTTTTTGGGCGATGGCGAGCCCCAGTCCGGCCCCACCTCGGTTCTGGTCGCGGCTTTTCTCCACCCGGTAGAACCGCTCAAAGATGTGCGGCAGATCGTCCGCCGGGATGCCCGGTCCGGTGTCGCGCACCCGGGCGCGCACCCGGCCGTCGTGCCGGGTGAGCGATACGTTGACGTGCCCCCCAGAGGGGGTGTAATGCACGGCGTTATCGATCAGATTCGACAACACGCGCTCCATGAGGCCAATGTCGGCATACACGCTGGCAAGCTGCTCGGGCAGGTCGGCCCGGAGGGTGATGTCTTTGGCTTCGGCCTGCGGGCGATACTGCATGACGATATCCTGCGCCAGCTCGGCCATGGGAAACGGCTCGCGGTGCGGCTCGACCTGCTGCGCGTCGAGCTTCGACAGCTCGAAGAGTTGACGGACCAGGTTACTAAGCCGCTGGGCGTTCTTGAGCGCAGTGCGCAGGTAGCGCTGCCGCTCGTCGGCATCGAGCGCGTCGTCCTTCATGAGCAGCGTCTCCAGATAACCCTGGATGGAGGCCAGCGGGCTGCGCAGATCGTGCGACACGTTGGCCACCAGGTCGCGGCGCATACGGTCGGCCTGGCGCAGCTCGTCCATGGTGTCCCCCAACGTATCGGCCATGCGGTTGAAGCACCGCGCGAGCTGCCCGACCTCATCGTTGGAGCCCGGCTCCATGCGCTTCGAGAAGTGGCCTTGCTCGAACGCGGCCACCACGCCGAGCATGCTTCGGAGACGCTGAGTCAGGCGCCGAAAGAGGACGAGCCCAACGCCGGCCGTGACCAGCAAAATGAGCCCTAAGCCGATGAGTGCCGTGCGAATAATATAACTGTCGCCCACCATGCGGGCCATCGAGGCGTACTGCTCGCTCCCCAGGATGATGTACAGGTAACAGCCGCTCTGCCCCGAGATGGTGATGGGGGCCACGGAAAACGGCTTCTGCTGATTCGGGTGCAGCGGGTCATCGCCGAGGATGGGCAGGTCGCCCCCTTCCAGGAACCGCCGGATCGGCCCGGTGTCCACGGCCGCGCGGGCCAGCGCTTCGCCGGGCTCTGCGAAGGCCGCCTTGATGCGTCCCTCTCCGCCCAGCAGATAGATTTCGATGCGCCGGTTGATACCGGTCAAATCGCGAATCTGCGCGCGGAGCGCCGCATGGTGGATGCTGTCGCGGGTGAGGGGTTGGAACTGCGGAGCGAGGTCCTGAGCCAGCGTGCGATTCAGTTTTTGCTCCACCTCGTCGGCGTAACGGCCGGCCGCCTGCACCCCCAGTGTGGCCAGAATGACCCCAAGTCCAAGGATGAGCAAGAGGAAGAGCGCGGAAAGCTTCGCGTAGAAGCTCTGGGCAAACGTCATGGCCGTCCGGCAAACGATGAGCGATACATGGCGCTAATGCGACGGGATTTCCTCGGGGTCGGCAAAACGGTACCCGACCCCCCACACGGTTTTGACGTACTGCGGATCGGACGGATCGTCCTCAATCTTGTTGCGCAGCCGGTTGATGTGCGTGTTGACCGTGTGGCTGTAGCCGCTGTACTGGTAGCCCCACACCTCCTCGAGCAGCTCCTGCCGGTTGAACGCCTTTCCGGGATGCCGGGCAA
>JAAAPH010000275.1 GCA_009908415.1 Bacteroidota bacterium | reverse complement strand
GAGTGTGTCTCCGTGTTGGTGGTTAGGATTGTTCTGCAAACACCTATCTTAACCCCAACCGGGGACATCTCTATCTAACCGACCCAAGAATTATTTTGGACAAGAGTGGGCTGCGCCCAAAGGCGCGGCAGCCCAGCGACAGCCTGAAGCGCCGGCGTCTCGTCCGGCCACGTAGTGGCGGACCTGGGTTGCATCAGCCGAAACGCCACGGAGGACGGCGCCGACCCGGCCCGTGCGGCGCGACCGGTCAAGAGGACTCCCCCCAGAGCCGTCCATACCAACAACATGACCAGTTTGTTTCTCATGTCCCACCTCCCTTCCGCTGCCTTGCATTTCGGAAGCAGGAATCAGAAACGCTTTCTCATGCAGATGGTGTAACTCACCTGCTCGTTGAGACGACTTGCAATGTGCATGCCAGTGAGCGCATATCCGACGCATCCTTGATTCTCATCGGAGTTTACGACATGGGGGGCACGGAAGGCGGCAGGCCGCGGCGCTGCACATCTGGCAGTTTCGGCCGCCAATTCTGCAACGCCGGACCGGGCCGACCAGGCAGGACTCTTCGGCCATTCTGCCAGTCTTGCAGCATGCAATCGGTGAACGACGCAAGGCGTTTTGTCGTAAGTCATAGAAGCACGCTGAGATGAAACCCGGTGCGTTGGTCTGGCACAAAGATTGCAAAAGGTATGGATAGAGCGCAGTTCCTTTCTGTTGCGGCACCCGTTCAACCCCGGCTCGCATCAAGGAGAAGCGAACGATGCCATTGGATGTGTACAGGTTGGATTGCCCGCGGTGTGGACAGGTAGAGGGCTATTCGGAAACGGAAGTCGCGAACACGGACTTCGCCGTGGATGCCGAGTCGCTGATCGAGGAACAGGAGTTCTCCTCGCCCAGCGGGCCGGTATCGAAGTGCCGATGTCCGCAGTGCGGCACGTGGGTAAGCGCAAGCAACGTTGAACCGACGTAACGCCGTCGGCTCCGGCGCCCAAGCTCGAGTGGAGCCGGCGGCCCGGGTACAAGGAGCCGGCCATGGAACTCACGGTGACAATCGCAGCCAGGTCGGACGGCACGTACGTGGCGCATTGCCAAGCCTTGCCTGGCTGCTAAGTCAAGAGCGAGCAGTTGGATGACTTGCCCGACGAGATGGAGCGTCTCGTACGGGGCTATTTGGCGAGCCTGCACCGGCCGCTGCCCAAGAAGCCGTTTCCCCTGACCAATGCGCACCGGGCGGCCGAACGGATGCAGGTTCCGAAGCGCCACGAATGCTCCGAGGGGCGATATACATGAAAACACTGAAAGGCCAACCGATATCGCCCGGGTATGCCGAGGGCACAGCCTTCGTCTACGATAGAGGGCCCGGCAATGGCGTGCCGCGATATCAGATCGGCCGAAACCAAGTCGATTCCGAGCATGGTCGATTCCACCAGGCCATCGAGCGATCGGCGGAGGAACTCCAGTCGCTCCGGTCAAAGATCAAGTCCGAACTCGGCCAGGCCGAGGCGGACATCTTCGCTGCGCACCTGTCGCTGCTGCATGATGAAGCTTTTCGTCAGCGTACGCGCGAACGCATCGAGCGCGACCTTGTGAACGTCGAGCAGGCCGTGGACGCGGAGGTCTCCGATCTGGCCCGGGCCTTGGAAGAAGTCGAGAGCGAGTACATCCGCGAGCGGGCCAAGGACGTCCAGGATGTCAAACGCCGCGTCTTGAAGCATCTCGGTCACGGCCCGGAAGAGGAACTCAAACGCCTGCCGGCCGGCTCGGTACTGGTCACGCGGGAACTGCTGCCGTCCGATACGCTCGGACTGGACCGCGAGCACGTCACGGCCATCGTGATGGAGCACGGCGGCGAGACAGGCCACGCCGCAATCCTCGCGCGGGCGATGGGCATCCCGGCCGTGACGGGGGTAGCCGGGGCCACCGAGGTCATCGAGCCCGGGAGTCACGTCCACGTGGACGGCCAGAGCGGCGAGGTGACCGTATCGCCCAACGAAGAGGCCGAAAGCGCATTCGTTTCGGTGAAGGCCCGACAGAGCAATGAAGCAACCCATACAGTCGAGGAGGAGTACACCGGCCCATGCCGGACTCAGGACGGGACGGACATCCGCCTCTATGCCAATATCAGCCGACCGGAGGAGGCGAGCCAGCCCGAGATGAAGTCGCTTGAGGGCGTCGGGCTGTTCCGCACGGAATACCTCTTCCTCGGCCAGCCGATACCACCGATCGAGGCCCAGCAGGAGGAAGTCTACGCCGCCATCGCATCGGCCGTGGCCCCCCGCCCGGCAGTCATTCGCACGCTGGACCTCGGCGGCGACAAGAAGCCGGCCTTCCTGACCGACAGTTTCGAGGCCAACCCGAACCTCGGCATGCGCGGCCTTCGGTTCTCCCTGGCCGAGCGCGACCTGTTTGAGACGCAGCTTCGGGCCATTGCCCGCACGGCGCTGAAGGGAAACGTTTGCGTGTTGTTCCCGATGGTCTTGGGGGTGGATGATTTTCTCACGGCAGCCGAACGGTTCCGGCAGATCTGTCACGAGCTTGAACTGGACGACGTGCCGCCCATCGGCGCGATGATCGAAACCCCCTCGGCCGTGTTCGAACTGGACCGCATCGCCACGGAGGCGGACTTCCTCAGCGTCGGGACGAACGACCTGGTGCAGTACGTCTTGGCCGCCGATCGCAACACCGAAGGCCTCACCGGTCGCCTGGGGGTCCATCCGGCGGTGGTGCGTGTCCTGCAACAGATCGCCGAAGGCGCTGCCGCCGCCGGGCGAGAGGCCTGCGTCTGCGGCGAGGTGGCCGGCGCGCCCACGTTCGCCCGACTGCTGGTCGGGCTGGGCTTTCGCGCGTTGAGCATGGCCCCGCGGCGCTCGCCGGCGGTTTGGACGGCCTTGTTTGAATCCAACCTGGCCCAACTGGAGAACACCGCTCGGCGGGCCGTCGAATGCCGCAACGAGAATGAGGTGTCCGATATCCTGGAGGCCGCTGGGGCCACACTGACGTAAGGGCCACCATAAGAATCTGAAAGACGACCGGCCTTCTACTGCCCGCGGCCCATGAGTTGGCAGTATTCGTCGAGCAACTGCGCCATCTGGTCGGCGTCCATTCCCGGTTCCCGGGCGATGATTTGGCGTACCTGTGCGATGTCTATGTCGTCGATATGCCGGTCTGCGACGTACTCGCCCAGTTCCCCGTTGACCTGTCCGTTCTGCAGACCATCGATCCAGATGCTCCGAAAGCGAGGCACGCCGCCTTCGTCGGTGGCAGAGAATTGAGCCGCTGTCGCAGTGCCTCCTTGCTTGCGTTTCTTTCTTCCGGCTGCAACATTCCGTCCGACTCCGCCATCAGTTCTCATGAACTCCTAGTCACCGTGACATGCTGGACTGCCATCCTTATGGCGATCTGAACTTCCCCGGGGTGCGTGACGAATCGCGGATCACACGCATCCACACGAAGGCGCATGGCGATGCGCCACACCGAGAAAGCTCATCAGGTTCGCTGCTGAAGATGGCCAGCAGCGGAGGCAGCGCGCTCACTTGACCTCGATCTGCTTGGGCTTGCTTTCCTCGGTTTCGGGCATTTCGAGGTGCAGCACGCCGTCTTCCAGCTTCGCGTCGACCTTGGACTCGTCCACCGGGGCGGGAAGCGTGAACGCACGTTCGACGCGCGTGTAGCGACGCTCCTCGAGGTGGCTCTTGCCCTTCTTCTCTTCGGGCTTCCGCTCAGCGCTGATGCGGAGCACGCCTTTGTCGATGCTGATGTCGATTTCGTCCTTCTGGAACCCCGGCATCTCCGCGTCAACGGCCAGCTTGCCGTCTTCCTCGCGGATGTCTACCGGGTACGCCACGGTCAGGTCGCCTTCGGCGGCCTCCGGCATCCAAGGGGCAAAGAACCGGTCGATGAACTGCTCCATCGGGGCGCACGGCTCGTCCCAGCCTCGCCTCCTTCGTCTCAATGCGGGCAACATACTTGTCGTCCTTTCCTTCCGGCTGGTCTCAGTGGGTGGCCGCAAGCGGCCGGATGCCCGTGCGGCTCGTGTCTTGCTGGTGCATTCATCGAGAATGGTATGCGCGTATCCCCGCTTCTCCAAACCGCTCAGCTTCATTTCCGAAGTTTCTTCGAAGTTCGGGGCATGTTCCCACTGCCGGTTAGGAATCGAAGCAGGATCAACCGGACCAGCCGCGTTTGGCGGTCCTGCCTATCCGGCAGTGTCATATGCCCGCCGCGTCCGCGCACGACATGGCACCCTCGCAGGGGTGCGCAATTCGTGCCGGCCGCGCTTCGGCCGGCCCAACGCCGCTTTGCGGCGTGTTCTAAGGTCGGCCGCCGCTTACTTCACCTCGATCCGCTTGGCGGCCTTGCGGCCGGCCTCGGTCTTGGGGACGGTGACCGTCAGTTGCCCGTTCTTGCAGTGGGCCTCCACACCATCGGCGTTCACCTCGACCGGCAGCGGGACGGTTCTGTGGAACGAGCCGCTGTAGGTCTCCATCAGATGATAGTCCTTCTTCTTCTCTTCGCGTTCGGTTGTCTTGGAGCCCCGGATCGTGAGGCTGCTGTCGCCCACGGTGACCTCCACGTCGTCAGCCTCCATGCCGGGCACCTCGGCCGTCACCTTGAAGGCGTCGTCCGTCTCTTCCAGGTCGACGCGCGGCCAACCGGTATCCAGCAGCGAGCCCGGCTCGCCGAACGGGGCGAGCAAGCCCTCGCCGAACCGCCGGCCGAGGAAATCCTCGAACATGTCGTCGAACAGCCTGTGGAAGTCGTCCCGCAAGGCCGGCAGCGAGCCGTCGCGCCGGCTACGATTATCCTGAACGCGGACGGGGCGCTTGCCCCAGTTCCAGGGGATCAACTCTTTCGCTTTCTGTGTCAGGTCCTTCACGGTCATCGGATACCTCCTTCCCAGTCTTACCCGGCCTTGACCTCGATACGCTTCTGGCTGGGCGTGGTCTTCGGCAGCGTCAACGTCAACACGCCGTTGTCCATCCGAGCGTCGATCTTGTCCCGGTCGATCTCATCGGACAGCGCAAACGATCGCTGGTAGTTGCCGACTTCGTATTCGGCATAGCCGTCGCCGTTGTGGTTCCCGAGGTGCTCGTCGGCCACCGCGCCGCAGACGGTCAGAACATCCTTCTCCAGCGTGACGTCCACGCCGTCGGGCTTGACGCCCGGCATGTCCGCCGTCAGAACGATAGAGTCATTCGTCTCCCGAATGTCCGTCGGCGGCATGAACAACCGGCCTTCCCGAGTCGGCTCGGTTCCTTGCTGCAACTGCGTTTCTTGTTTCTGGATTTCCTGTCCCTTGTTCTCAGCCATGGTTTGCCTCCTTCCTACGCTGCAGATCGGGCGTCACCGTGACTGCCTTCCGCTTAACTCTGAACCGTGATTGTCTTGGGCGTGTCGGCTTCGCTCCGATGCAGCCGGAGCTTTAGCACACCGTCGCGACAGATCGCTTCGACGTTGTCGGCATCCGGCTCGAACGGCAGTTGCAGGCTGCGGGCGAACTGTCCGAACGCCCGCTCCCGACGGTGCCACGCCCCCTCGCCTTCGCCGGGCTCGCGATGGCCCTTAAGGGTAAGCGTGTGATCATGCACGCTGATGCCGAGGTCGTCGGGCTTCACACCGGGCAACTCGGCCGTGAGCTCCGCACCGTTCTCGTTCAAGCGAACGTTCATGGGCGGAAAGGCCGGAGCGACCGGGCCGCCGGCGCGGCCGAAGAGCCGGTCCATCTCGCGCTGCATCTCACGAAGCCGTCGCCATGGGTCGGACAAACCGTGCCATCCGTATCCGTACATGGTTCACCTCCCGTCATGTTCTCAACGGTTGACCCGATTCTTTTGTTGTGCATGTCTTTTCCCCGCGGGGTCTTCACCGGATCGTGTTGCAAAGGCCATGCCAGCACAGACGGCCTCTGATCGCGTTTGGACGAGTGTACAGCAAGGCTCAATGACCCAATACCTTGTACGCCTGCTTCTGGCCGAAGGGGCTGTCCGCACGGCCGGTGGCTTCCCGTACAATTCTGCCAGGCTGGCACTCGCAAGAGTGGGATCTGCATAATCGGGAACCTGATCGCCATCCACAAGCGGCCGAAAGGAGGTCGAGACCCATGGATGCCGCCATCGCCGCCGCATTGATCTTTGTGCTCCGTGTCGCCGACATGTCCATCGACAGCATTCGGTATATTAAAGGGGACAGGCGGGAATGGCACTTCCTTAAGGCGGGATAAGCAAAACGGCCTCCGTTTGCCGATGAGAGATTTGACACAAAACCTCAACGGTAAGGAGAAGCGATGAAGTGAGCCATCCCCGGCTCGGGTAGTCTATTGGATTTCGTACGAGGTCGTCACAGGGACGCCTAAAAATCCGCTACCTCAGACAGCAAGAGACCGTTCATGCGTACATCCATGATCGGCACGGCGGCCGGGCGGCGTTCAGCGATTTGCTCTCAATTGGAAAGCGTGACGTTCAATCGACTTCGTGACCGACCTGAAGATCGGCAAGGCGCACCGCCGGACGAACCCCGACCTGCCGGCCACAGTGTGAGTGCGACTGATTCACGCAACGGTCCGATCCCGCGGCCGCCGTGAGAGTATGCGGTTCGTCACGTCGCTGCTCGATGCCGCCGCCTATCCGGCCGCGGAGATCGTGGAACTGTATGCCCGCCGATGGCGGATCGAGACGCTCTTCCTGCAGCTCAAACATCGGCTGTCGGCCGACGTGCTACGCAGCCAGACGCCCGAGGGGGTCCGCAAAGAACTGGCCGCCTGTCTCGCCGCGCTGAACATCGTCCGCACGATCATGCTGGAAGCCGCCACCGAGCACCGGAAGGATCCGATGCGATTGAGCTTCGTTGCCGCCGTGCGGGCTATCCTAAGCTTTGCGCCGATCCTCGCGACAGCCCCGCCGTGGACACTACCGGATATCTACGCCGCCATGCTCCGGCAGATCGCCGCTGCGGAGATACCGCTCCGCCCCGGCCGCCACGAACCCCGCGCCGTCCGACATGAACGAACACATTATCCCAAACTACGCATCACCCGCGCCGAGTGGAGACGCCGATGGGCCGCTTAAGGAAGTGCCATTCGTGTCAGGGCCCGATACAACTGGATGGCAATTCTCGTCGTGCCATCGAAGCTCCCGAGGACTTTGACGAGGAGCTGCGTACGAATGCCATTCCGCCGGTAATGAGTTACTTTCGGCCTGACAAGCAAACAAGATCAGGTGTGTCATTCATCGCACAGCAACGCGATCGTTTTGACAAGCTTGTCGAAACGGCTCCAACGGTGGCGATCGTCGGCATAAAGTGCGGCGGCATGATTCGCACGTTTGGGGCCCTCGTGGACGGACGAAGGCGAAGTTGATCGACTGTTCTGGGGTGGATGCGGCCGCTGAATTTGAAGCGAGGGCGATCGAACAGAGGCGGAAAAACGATCTCGTGCTTCCCACATTCTGGCGGGACAGCTTCCATCAAATCCTTGAGCAACTGGCAACGCTCTGAGCGTACGGTGGCAGTCTACCCACACATACCTCTCGGGCTGCCATTCGCTCTCTGCCATTCGTCTTCTTTGTGTCATGCGTGTTCTCCCCGCCCCGGTCGTCGGCTTGCCAACCGGGGGCTCGCCCGCTAGGATACCGGGCATGGATCTACTCATCGGCCAGACACCGGACCTTCGCGGCAGCGTCAGCATACCGCCGAACAAAAGCCACTCCTTCCGCGCGCTGCTGATGGCCTCGCTGGCCAGCGGCACGAGCCGCATCAAGTCGCCCGCCGTCAGCAAGGACTGGCTGCTGGGCACCGAGGCGCTGGAGATGTTCGGCGCGAGCGTGGAGCCCGCCGCCAACGATACCTGGGAGGTCCAGGGCACGGGCGGCAAGCTGACCACACCCGAGGACGTCATCAACGCGGGTAACAGCGGCATCATCCTGCGGTTTTTTTCCGCCATCGCCGCCTGCTGTCCCGGCCACACCGTCGTCACCGGCGACCACTCGCTGCGCCACATCCGCCCGGTCGCCCCACTCGTCGACGCCATCAACCAGCTCGGCGCATGGGCGGTCTCCACCAAGGGCGACGGCCACGCGCCGGTCGTCATCCGAGGCCCACTGCACGGCGGCCAGGCCGAACTCGACGGCCAGGACAGTCAGCCCGTCTCGGCCCTGCTGATCGCCGCCAGCCAGGCCGACGCCCCGACCGAATTGAAGGTCCACAACCCCGGCGAGAAGCCCTGGGTCGGCGTGACGCTCGAATGGCTCGACCGCTGCGGTGTCGAATACAGCAACGACAACTACGAGACCTACCGCATCCGCGGCCACGCGACGTGGGACGGCTTTGACTACACCGTGCCGCTCGACTGGTCGGCCGCCCTGTATCCCATCGTCGCCGCCCTGCTCGTCGGCGACGGCGAGGTCCGCGTGCCCGGCATGGACCCCGCCGACTCGCAGGGCGACAAGGCCGTCATCGACATCCTCAAGGACATGGGCGCCGAGATCGACATCGAGGACGGCACGGTCATCGCCCGCCCGTCCACCCTCACCGGCCGGACCATCGACTGCAACGACTTCATCGACCAGCTGCCGCTGCTGGCCGTCGTCGGCGCCGCCGCCAAGGGCGAAACCACCCTCACCAACGCCGCCATCTGTCGACAGAAAGAATGCGACCGCATCACCGAGACCGTCGCGGCCCTCAAGGCCATGGGCGCCGACGCCGAGGAGCGCGACGACGGGCTCGTCGTCCGCCAGGGCCGCCTCCACGGCGCCTCGCTCAACAGCAAGGCCGACCACCGCATGGTCATGACCTTGGCCGTGGCCGGACTCACCGCCAGCGGCCGGACCGTCATCTCCGACGTCGAGTGCATCCGGAAGACCTTCCCGCACTTCGTCGACGCCCTCCGCGCGATGGGCGCCGACATCGTCACGCAGTAGTCTGCCTCCGGCCTCGTCCGCCTTGACCGTCCCGGGAATCGCCCGCCTGCGCGCATAGACTTCTTCGAGTGTACCACGCAAACGTGTCCTCTGCCTTGACCCCTGCTTTGGGACAGGGGCGGGCCTGCCCTGAGCTTGCCGAATGGGTCTTCGAGCCGGTGAGGGTCTTCAAGAGCCCTCTCTGACTGATCCGACGGGCCATCTCTCCCATGGGCAGAGAGGTTGTGAAAAATGACCCTTCCCGCAAAACTCTGAGATAGAGTCGTTGTACATCATTGTCGTGACGTAACTTCTTCATTTTCGTCTTAGAACCGTTCTGATGTTCCGGCCATCTGACTTCTGAGGGAGGCGTCAAAAATGCGCTCGCCCTGGCGAGTGTGTACTGAGAAAGGAAGGCGACCGGACATGACGAACAAGGACATCACCAAGCACGGTGCCCGCCATGCGAAACTCGACAACTGCTACCGCAACCCGCTGTTCTGCCGCAGCGAGGCCAACCCGATTCTCACCGCGCGGGACCTGCCGTTCCGGGCGTTGGCGGTGCTGAACCCCGGCGCCGTCGAGGTTGACGGGCAGGTGCTGCTGTTGCTGCGGGTCGAAGACGTCAGCGGCTACTCGCGGATTCACGTCGCCCGCAGTGACGACGGCGAGACGGACTGGCAGGTCGACGAAGAGCCGCTGCTGGACTACGGCTTGCCGGACTGGCGGTACGAGGCGTGGGGCTGCGAGGACGCCCGCGTGGTCCGCATCGACGAGGACGACTGCTGGTACATCTCATACGTGGCCTACTCGGCGGTCGGTCCGGCGGTGGGCCTGGCGAGGACGACGGACTTCAAGACGGCCGACCGCATCAGCTTGCTGGGTACGACGAACGACAAGGACGGCGTGCTGTTCCCCGCGACATTTGACGGCCGCTATGCAATCTACCATCGCCCGGTCACCGGAGGCCGGCAGCACATCTGGTCGGCCTATTCGCCGGACCTCATCCACTGGGGCGAGCCGCACTGCGTGCTGCGCGAGGGCGATGGCCCGAGCTGGGACGGCCTGAAGGTCGGCGCGGGGCCGCCGCCGATCCTCACCGACCGCGGCTGGCTGGTGCTCTACCACGGCGTCAAGGAATACGGCGGAACGCTGGCCTATCGTGTCGGTGCAGCCCTGATCGACCCCGACGAGGCGCACGTGGTGCTGGCCCGCTCGCGCGGCGCGCTGTTCCATCCGGAAGCCAGTTACGAAGTCGCCGGCCATGTCGCCAATGTCGTCTTTCCGACGGGGGCGATCCTCCGCGACGGGCAGATCTGGATGTACTACGGCGCGGCCGACACGTATGTCTGCCTCGCCCGGGCGCCGCTGGACGACCTGCTTGACCTGCTGGAGTGAGCGCCGCCGGCCCGGCCGAAGGAAGTATTCGCGGAATTCACTTGGTAACGGCCCTTCGACCTGCTTCAATACAGAGGCGAGGTGGAGTACTCGACTCCCCCGATGTCCACTCATGATCGCGTAGTCTGAGCGGTGTCCCGAAAACCTCGTTCGCACGATGCCCCGGGCCGGCCGGGGCGGCAGTACTGGAAGCCTGATACTACGCGACGGTGTCTCGCATCATGAGTATGACCCACGATATCTGCCCCAGCGAAGTCTTTGCGCAAACGGCTGCGCCCCTGCCGACGACCTGGCAGGGCGACGCCCCCCGCCCGACGGTGCTCCTGTGCAGCGTCTTCGGCCCCTACGGCCGGGACGACCAGTACGGCAGCCGCCGCATCAACCCGATGGAACTGTGGCACAACCAGGTCACGCGCGTCCAGGGCGCCTTCAGCCTGCGGATGTTCCACCGTTCGTGGGGGCTGATGCTCATCCAGGCCAACATCGAAACGCCCTGCACCTGCCTCGACTTTCCCACCCGCGACCGCTTCATCGAGGAACTGCAGACCCACGACTACGACATCATCGGCATCTCCGCGATTATGCCCAACGTCCTGAAGGTCGAGGAGATGTGCCGCCTCATCCGCCGGCACCAGCCGAAGGCCCTGATCGTCGTCGGCGGCCACATCGCCAACCTGCCGGGCCTGTCCGCACGATGCCAGGCCGACCACGTGGTCCGCGGCGACGGCGTGCGATGGTTCCGCGAGCTGCTGGGCGAGGATATCTCCCGCCCGCTGTCTCACCCGCAGATATGGTCCGGCCTGAACCGCCGCTGCATGGGCGTCGACCTGCCCTTCAGCCCCGCCTCGTCAGCCGCCGCTCTGATCCCCTCCGTCGGCTGCCCGGTCGGTTGCAACTTCTGCAGCACGTCGGCGATGTTCGGCGGTAAGGGCCACAGCGTGGATTTCTTCGAGACAGCCGAGGACCTCTTCGCCGTGATGAGCAACCTGGCCGACGAAATGAAGACTCGCTCGTTCTTCGTTATGGACGAGAACTTCCTGCTGCGTCGCAAGCGGGCGTTGCGACTCCTGGAACTGATGCAGGCACACGACCGGGCGTGGGCGATCTACGTCTTCAGTTCCGCCAACGCGATTCGCCAGTACACCATGGAGCAACTGGTCGGCCTGGGCGTGAGCTGGCTGTGGCTGGGCCTCGAGGGCGAACACAGCCAGTACGGCAAACTCAACGATACTGACACGCACCAGCTCGTGGCCGAGTTGCAGAACCACGGCATTCGCGTGCTTGGATCGAGCATCGTCGGCCTGGAGGAGCACACGCCGGAGAACATCGACGCGGTTATCGATTATGCGGTCAGCCACGAGACGGACTTCCACCAGTTCATGCTCTACACGCCGATTCCCGGCACGCCGCTGTACGCCGAGCACGAGGCCGACGGCACGTTGCTTGGCGAGGCCGTACTGGATCTGGCCGACACGCACGGGCAGAAGAGCTTCAATTTTCGCCACGCGCACATCCGCGACGGCCAGGAGACGGCATTCCTGCTGCGCGCCTTCGAGCGGGACTTCCGTACGAACGGCCCGAGCACGGTGCGGATGATCCGCACGCTGCTGAAGGGCCACCGCCGTTACAAGACTCACCCGGACGGACGCATCCGCCGGCGCTTCCGCATTGAAACCGACGGCATGTGGGCCGTGCCCACCGCGACGGTCTGGTCCGCCCGCCGCTGGTTTGGCGACAATCCCGAGGTCTTTCGGCGCATGGACGCACTGCTGCGCGACCTGTACGCGGAATTCGGGCTCAAAGCACGGATAGCGGCGCCCCTGATTGGCCGATACCTCTTGAACCGGGCGCGCCGCGAGGAGGAGCGGCTGCGAGCCGCCGGGACCTTGGAACCACCGACCTTCTACGAACGCAACTACGCATCGGACGACGAAGCGACGTTGCTCAAATCCGTCGCGGCCCGGCCCCGTGAGCCGGCCGCCCCATCACCAGTACATTGACCGTTGGTGATTCGCGTGTGCGACCGTCACCTGCATTGCGGTTCAACCAGCGGCCCGGACGGGCCATTCAGACAGGAGAATAGAGATGAAGAAGTTGTACGTGGGCAATCTGCCGTATGACGTCACCGACGGCGACCTCGATCAGCTGTTCAATCAGCATGGCGACGTTCAAAGCGCTGTCGTGATCACCGACCGTATGAGCGGTCGGAGCAAGGGCTTTGGCTTCGTGGAAATGTCCGATGCGGCCCAGGCCGATGCGGCCATCGAAGCCCTCAACGGCAAGGACTTCGGCGGCCGGGACCTGACCGTCAACGAAGCCAAGCCGCGCAAGGATCGCGGCGGCGGTGGTGGGCGCGGCGGACGTGGCGGACGGTACTAATCAACCGTCGATATGGCACGAGCGGCGACGTCCCTCAGTGAGGCGTCGCCGCGTTTCTTCTACTTTCTGGGCAGAATCAGCGTCCCGTGCGTCCGCTCGTCCGAATCCGGTCTTCCTTTGAACGAAGTGATTGATAGTGGTCTTTCGTTTCGTATCCGCTACAAGAATATCGACACGGTCGCCACAATCCAAACGGATGCCGTTGTATTCGACAGGCTGCGGGTACTAAAGACGGAACGCCACGCCGTTGAGTTTCACGTTCGCCAGGGAGAGCGACTCGCGGACGGTCGTCTCGTTGTAGCAGCCCTTGCGGGGATTGATGTCCAGCAGCGCCAGGGCCTGCGGTGCCGCGTCGAGCGTGGCCCGGCAAGTGGCCCGGATGGTTTCGTTTCGCTGGGCCAGCGTGCAGGAGCAGATGCAGTCGGCCCGTCCGGCCAAGGCTCGCACGGCCGGCGTCATGCCGGTGTATCATAGGCCGTGTCGCGGTTGACCGTGCCGTGCGGCTCGCCGTCCAGGCCGAAGACGATGCCCGCCGTGCCCGTCGGGTCCTGCGGGTCCTGCGGGTCCTTCGGCAGGCCGACGCTATCCATGCCGAGCGACGCCACCGCCTCGCAGGCCTCGCGACGGAGGTCGTGCTCGCCCAGCGGCAATTCTTACTCCTCGAGTCGACGCGCCGGCGCGGCTGTGGTTCCCAAAAGCAGAAAAATGCCGCGGCCGGTCGACGCCCGGAGCGGACGGTGTCGAGCGGGGGGTGGGTCGAGTTCGCTCGTGTCCGTCACCGGGATTGTTGTCAACCAACCGCAGCATCGGGGCGGCTGGGATACCTGTGGAGGGCATCCCAGCCATTCGGGAAGGAAAGGGGTCGCTGCCGTCAGAACATGTTCAGGTCCGCGGTATCCTGCTCGGCGGATTCCTGCATCGCGGGTTGCGCCGTCGCGGACGGAGGCTTGCGTTCGGGGGTCTTGTCCCTTCGGACAGTGCTGCGGTCGACGCTCCAGTCGGCACCGGCGGTCTCCTCGGCGGACAAACCCACCAGCTTCCGCAGCTCGAACACCATGCCGTTGAGTTCGTTGGCCTGGGCGTTGAGTTCCTCGGCCGCCGAAGCGGATTCCTCGGCACTGCCGGCCGTCGCCTGGGTGACCTGGTCCATCTCCGTCACGGCGGTGTTGATCTGTTCGATGCCCTGCGCCTGTTCGTTGCTGGCCGCGGCGACTTCGGCGATCAACTCGTTGACCCGCCGGTTGCCGTCGGCAATTCGCCCGAGCACGTCGCCGACCTCTTCGCAGATCTTCACGCCGTTGTCGGCATTCTTGACGGACCCTTCGATCATCTCGGCCGTGTTCTTGGCGGCCTCGGCCGACCGCTGGGCGAGGTTACGTACCTCCTCGGCCACCACGGCGAATCCCTTGCCGGCCTCGCCGGCGCGGGCGGCCTCGACGGCGGCATTGAGGGCCAACAGGTTCGTTTGAAAGGCGATGTCGTCGATGGTCTTGATGATGCGCGAGGTCTCGTCGGCCGACTTCTTGATATCGTCTATCGCGCCGTTCATCCGTTGCATGGCCTGGACGCCGTTATCGGCATCCTCTCGGGCCGTCTCCGCCAGTGTGCGGGCCTCGCTGCTGTTGCCGGCGTTCTGCTTCGTCATCGAGGTCATTTCCTCGATGCTGGCGGTGGTTTCCTCAATGCTGGCGGCCTGTTCGCTGGCGCCCTCGGCGAGGGATTGCGATGAACTGGCAATCTGGCTGCTGGCCGCGGCGACCTGCTCGCTGCCGCTGCCGAGTCCGGCGGCGATGCGCTTGAGCACGCTGGTGAGGCTGCGAATGATCACCCACGCCAAAGCAACGCCCACCACGACGGCAATGACGACGCCGACCGTCGTGATCAGATTGCCAGTCGAGGCGCGTTGTCGCATCTCCTCGCTGGTGGCAACCAGGTCTTCATTGCTCTTGCTCAACTCCCGATTGGCCGTGGCCAGAAGGGACGTATACAGCGGCGTCCGCTCGGCCGTGTTCTTTTTGATGGCGTCGTTGATTGCCAGCATCTCCTTCACACCGGCCTGGTAGGCGGCAATCGCCCGGCCGACCTCCGCCAGGTTCCTGCCGTCGGCCTCGCTCTTGGCGTGGTCGAGGCTCGCACGGACATAGTCGGCCATCTTCGCCAGCGAGGCCTGCGCGTTGGCTGCTCGCTCGGCGTCATTCTTCGTGACCAGGAAGGCCGTATTCACGCGAACCCGCGCCAGCTCCTGGGCCATCTTCGAAACCAACTCGACGGCTTCGAGCCGCTGGCGAATCTGCTTCTGGTCCGTTCCGCTCTTGGCGAGTTCCTCAATGGTGGTCTGGATGTCCGCGTCGTACGCGGCCAGTGTCCGGGACAGCGTGCTGCCGAGTTTGCCCATCTCCTCGCCCTTGGCCCAGAAGTCGCGATACAACTGAAAGACGGCCGTCACGTAGCCCCTGTAGGCCACCGCTTGCTCATGTGCGGCATTGGCATCCGAAGCAACGTCCGTCAGGCCATACGCTTCGGCGACGGCCGCGGTGGCCTGCATGTGCTCGGCGGCCTCATCGAGACGTTCTTCGGCGTCAGTCGCCTGTGCCTCGTTCCCCGAGAGAAAGAAGCCCCGCACCTCGAAGACTGCTTCCGTCGCGTTGGCGGTGACTTCACCGGCGTGCGCGGCGATAGGCGCCGTCGTGTTGGCCAGATTGGCCGAGTTGGTCTGCACCTTCCGCCCATTCCACCAGGCCATGGCGCCAAGTCCGGCCGTCACGACCAGAACCGAGGCAAAGCCGACTACAAGTTTCTTCCCGATGCTCCAGTGTCTCATTCTGCGTTTCCTTTCCTCTTGCTGTCGTTGCAGCGTGTGGAGATCATGCGGCGAATGTGGTTCTGTGTTACAGATTCTGTGTTGCAGTAGATTTCACGTTGTATGAGGCTCGTCAGAGGCTTTCAGGCCGGCCGCGAGTGGTCAGCGGCGGGTGACACGCCGAGCGAATTGGCCTCAACGCCACATTAATCGGTGTCAACTGCATCCACTTTGACGGGTAATAGTGCGGTTTTTAGCCTACTGAGTGCATACGGACAATATGCAAGTGGGGGATGGGCGGGTGGTTAAGGTATTGCCTTCTCAGTCCTTGTCAGTTCGTTTAGAAGCGGATCGCTACTGCGGTCGGGCCGGACAAAACTTCTGAAGACTCTGGCAGGGCGATCCGATAGGGTCGCTCGAACATGCTGTTTTGTGGCGTCCCGAAATCCTGCCGTTTTCTCGCACGCCTTGGCGCAACACGCCTTGGCGCAATCCATATAATCCGCCGGTGAGTGCGGGCAGCAGTCGGGCCGACGGCAAGCCAACTATGGTCTCGGCTAGAGGGAGTGATGCATGAAGTTCTGGTGGTTGACTACAGCGTTGACTGTTGCCCTTCTCGTGGTACCCGCCGTGGCGCAGGATAACGGCGCCGATACCGATGATGTCGGTCGCGAGGCGATGGCCCCCGACGAGGACGAGGTCGTTCCCGGTGCCGATGAGCAGCAGCGTGAGGACCTCGACAAACGCGGTGATATCGTCGCCGGCGACGAGCCGGCGCAGGACGTCGATCCCGCAGCGGCCTTTATCACGCGCACAAAGAACCCCGTCAGCTGGTTCAGTTGGGGTGCCGACCAGCGCATCCGCGAAGTGTACATCAAAAACCCCTTCCTGTTCAATAACGACACGCGCGACCCCGGCAGCGGCATTCAGCCCGGTCCGGGCGGCGAGTGGCACTACCAGCGGTTCCGTACGCGTTTGTGGGGCAAGGCGAAGATGACCGACGACATGGACGTCAATGCCCGCCTCGTCTGGGAGTTCCGCCATTGGTGCAAGCCGGACGGCCGCCTGGAGTCCGTCGGCTCGGGCGATGACGGCTTCGATGCCGACGAGGCGCTGTTTGATCACCTGAACGTGCAGTGGCGCAACGCCCTCGGGCTACCGCTGACCGTCACCGTCGGCCGCCAGGATATCATCATCGGCAACGGCTGGCTGGTGCTGGACGGCACGCCGCTGGACGGCTCGCGGACAATCTACTTTGACGCGGTTCGACTACAGTATGACATCAACCCGATCCAGACGAATGTGGACGTGAGCTACATCGAGCAGGGCGCGGCGGCTGACAAGCACATGGAGCCTTTCAACGACCGCGAACGCTACGTGACCGAGCAGGACGAGCGCGGCGTGATCCTGAATGTGGTCAACCGCTCGATTGAGAACCACGAACTCGGCGGATACTTCATCTGGAAGCAGATGGACGCCCGGGCCGACAACGGCAATGACGGCACTCTCTATACGATTGGCCTGCGAGGCGCCGGCACATGCGGCGACAGGTGGACCTACCGCACCGAGATGGCCGCCCAGACCGGCCACAAGAACGCCAACCGTCTGTGTGCCTTCGGCACGAACAACCGGTTGACGTACAAGTTCAACGACCCGCTGAAAAGCGAGGTTCGCGTGGCCTACGAGTTTCTTTCCGGCGACCAGAACGCCACCCACGGCAAGGACGAAGGCTTCGATATCCTCTGGGGCCGATGGCCGCAGTTCTCCGAACTGTACGCCTACAGCGCCGCAGCTGAGAATCGCCTTGCCGACGCGACGAACGTCCACCGCCTCGGTTTCGGTTGGTCGTTCCACCCGCACGCGAAGCTGGACGTCTGCACCGACTACCACCTGCTGTGGGCGAACCATAACCCGCTGGGCGGCGCGACGGGCTTCTCCGGGGATGGCATGTTCCGCGGGCAGATCGTCACGCTGCTGCTGCGGTACGCTTTCACCGAGCAGATCAAGGGCCACCTTGTCGGCGAAGCCTTTTTCCCGGGCAACTACTACGACAACACGCGTAACGACCCGGCTGTTTTCGCCCGTTACGAGATCACCTTTGCATGGTGATCGCGGCGTCAGCGTCGCGGTTGACCGTGCCGTGCGGCTCGCCGTCCAGGCCGAAGACGATGTCCGCCGTGCCCGTCGGGTGCCGCGGGTCCTGCGGCAGGCCGACGCTATCCATGCCGAACGACGCCACCGCCTCGCAGGCCTCGCGACGGAGGTCGTGCTCGCCCAGCCGCGATTCTTACTCCCCTCCCCGTGGGAGAGGTCCAGTGAGGGTCGCCTCTTCCCGGGCCAGGTCCTTCACGCTGGGGCTCATGGCGACGCTGAATGTCGAGGCAATACGCTGGGCGTAGACGCCACCTTCGTGGTGCGGGCAAAAGAGCATGCTTGGTCTTTCGCATTGAAGCCAAGTTACGGGAGGTGGGGCATGGCAATCAGAGTATCGGGGCTGAACCCTCTGCCGTCGGCCCTTCTTCAGGCCGCAGGCATCAGCAGAGGTTTCCCACGCATTCCGGCTGTGTGATTCCGGGGCTTTGGCGCATAGCTGGCGCTCGGCACGAATGAAGACTTCATTAGGTCACGGGGCTTTACGCGATCTTGAATTGTCTTCGCTCAAATCCCGCCTATAGTAACGGGCGAACTGGGCAAAGCCCTTCCGCGACACATATGACATCCCGCGCAGGCCAATGCGTCGTTGCCTGCAACGCATAACGGTCGCATGGTACGACCCGAACACGACAAGCAGTCGCTGCCTCGTTGGCAGCAAACCCCGAACGGATGGAGGCTCAATCATGAAGAAGCTTATTGCACTTACTCTCGTAACGCTCGCCGTGACCGCCGGCTCGGCGGATGCAGGACTCGTTATCACCGGCGTGATTGATGGTCCCCTCAGCGGCGGCGTACCGAAAGCCATCGAACTGTACGCCGATTCGGATATCGCCGACCTTGGCAGCTATGGTGTCGGTTCCGCCAATAACGGTGGTGGTTCTGATGGCGAGGAGTTGACCCTCTCCGGTTCCACAACCGCCGGGCAGTTCCTGTATGTTGCCTCCGAATCCACGGGATTCAGCAACTTCTTCGGCTTTGCTCCGGACTTCACCGGCAGCGCCGCCTCGATCAACGGCGACGACGCGATCGAACTGTTCCAGAACGGCAGTGTCATCGATGTTTTCGGTGACATTAACACCGACGGCAGTGGCGAAGCGTGGGAGTACGCCGACGGCTGGGCCTATCGCAGCGACAACACGGGTCCGGATGGCTCGACCTTCGCCATCGGCAACTGGTCGTTCAGTGGTCCCGACGCGCTTGACGGCGCGACGACGAACGCTACGGCTGACACGCCGTTTCCCGTTGGCACCTACGTTCCCGAGCCGGCGACGATGAGCCTGTTGGGGCTCGGCGGCCTGGCGCTGCTGCGTCGCCGCAACCGGAAGTAGTTGACCCTCACCCGGACTCTCCCGGAGGGAGAGGAGTCAGAACAAGCGACCGCATCGCAGAGAGTGGTATGTCGCCGCTGTCCGTTCCCTGACCGCCTGCCAGCAAGCGAGCTTTTGGGCAAGTCCTCATGTCGGCGTTGGCATCTCGCCGACAGTAATCGTAGATTTCCCATGGAAGGTGACTGGCTGCTGGGATGGGTCACGAGCGAAAGCAGGTAGAACGATGTCACGCATATCGGCAACAACGGACATGTTGCCCGGCAAGGCGATGTACCGCGCGCAGGAAGCTGTCCAACAGGCAACCGCCCCCACTGAGCCAAAAGCCAAGTCTCAGGAACCAGTTGCGCCATCGACCGAGCCATCGCCCCGCCCCAGCGCCCAACTGCAGGACATGCTCAACGCGCGGCAGGACGGCGTCAACACATCCCTGAAGGCCATGATCGCCGACGCCGGAGCCGAACTGAACCGCCAGAGCGGCATGATCGAGGACATCGACCGCATCCTCACCGCCGAAAAGGCCCGCAAAGCCTATGGCGGCGCGGAGTAACATACCGCACAGCGAGGGTGTTCGCGTCAACAACTCGCTTAGAAGCCTGCTATCCACGATCCGCCTTGGATGCCCGCAGGCCGGTCGTCTCGGATTCCTCGTCAGTGGCGGCCTGGGGCAGCGGCGGCGCTGTGCGGCTGAAGATGCTTAGTCGGCCCTGCGGCACCGACAGCATCAGCGTTGCGAAGGCTGTCGCATAGGCGTCGTCTTCGCCGCTGTTTTTGACCCAGCGTCGCACCGGCCACGAGCCGTCCTTCTGCTGCCAGCTCAACATGTATCGCTGGCTGCGCAGGATGTAGGCGTCGATATCCTTGCGGAGGGCCCCGAGTTCCTCGCCCAGCAGTCGCATGCCCATCGCGCCGTAGAAGTGCCCGTAGTACGGCCAACTGGCCTGGCTGATGCCGTCCGGCTTGACCTTCAGGGCGAACTGGTACGCGCGGATCATCACGCGGTAATCGAACTTCTTCATCAGGGCCAGCGTCGAGATGTTCGCCACCGTCCCCTCACGCATGCTCGATGTGGTCTCGACGTTGTCCAGGGCGTAGTCAAAGCCGCCGTCGCGGTTCTGGCACTTCTTAAGGTAGGCGAACCCGTCGGCCAGGACCTGGTCCTTCGTGTCGATGTCGTAGTTGCGGGCGGCTACGATGGCCTGGACAGCCGTCACCGTCGTCGAACCCTCGTGCCGGTGCTCGCTGGGGTGATAGTACCACCCGCCGTCCTTCGTCTGGGCCTGCTCCAGGGCCGCCACCGCCCTGGCCAGGACCTCGCGGAGCTTCTTGCGGTCGAGGTCGGGCTGGGTCTTGCACAGCAGCGAGCGCCCGTACGCCTCGGCCAGCGCGAGCGTCGCGAAGCCCTGCCCGTGCGTCCACGTGTGGCCCTGCTTGTTGAAACGCCCGTCCTTCTGCTGGCTGAGCAGGAACTCGATCGCGCGGGTCAGCATCGTGCCCTGTTCGTCGGCGAAGGGCTCGTCCTCGGCGGCCAGTATCGACAAGCACGCACAGGCCGTCACGGCGATGCTGTTTCGGCTGCCCCAGCTGCCGTCCTCGGCCTGATGCTCGCCCAACCAGGCCACGCCCTTTCGCCGGGCGGTCGCCAGCACTGTCTCGTCGACCTCGATCGTCTCGAGGTCGGCCGCAGGTGCAGCCGCCACGTCGGCGTTGTTGCGTCGGACATTCTGGACGAGTTCCTGGTTCTCGGCGTCGCGCTGCTCGGCCTGCGGCGGGGCCTGGCGGACCTGCTGAACGTCGGCCTGTTCCTCGGCAAGCAACGGGGAGAGGGATACGGCAAGGGGCAAGGCTGCGAGAATCATGGCGCGGTACATGGCTTCCTCCTTTCGTTCTGCCGCCTTGGACGCCCCACCGCCCCGCCGGTTCCCGCAAAATCCATGGCGGGCTATCCCGCCGCGCCCGGTGGTTCGTCGGCCGGCTCGGGCTCGGCCTCCGGGGCATCCCCCCCGGCCGTGCCGTTTCGGCCATTGGCGATCGACCCGGCAACCTTGGCGACGTGGTAGATCGCCGACATCGGCCCGGCGACCAGGAACCGCACGCCCGGCAGGGTGGACACGCCGCGGACCGTCGCACAGGTCTGGCTGAGCAGCTCGTCGCGGACGACCTTGGGCTCGGCGTCGCCGGCCTCGCCGACCTTCCGCAGAAACCGCAACGCAAAGAGGCCCAGCAACACCGCCAGCAGGAACAGCGGACTGCTGACGGCCAGGACCGACTTGTTACTGAACCGGTCGGCAAGCCGACCCCACATGCGGAGGACGACCAGGTTGGTCACCTGGCTGATGACGACAAGCACCGTCACCATACCCAAATCGATCTGGATGCGTTCGATCAGGTAAACAACGAAGAACGGCCCGGCCAGGTTGATCGCGAAGGTCCAGGCCGTTATGTACTTCAGCAAGCCGCGGAGGTTAGGGTCGCGGACGGGCTTGGCCAGGAGCTGCCAGATCGAGACGCTGCTGTCGGAGTGCATCTGCGGCTCGGGCATGCGGGAAATGCCGAACAGCCCCACCAGGCCGATGGTGAAACGTATCGAGTACGCGTAGATCGCCTGATCCGGGAGCCAGTCCTTCCAGACATCGACGACGTACCCGCCGACCAGTGTGAAGCGTGTGCGACACGTTTCGGTGGCGGCGAAGACCTTCCATTGGCCCAGGACCTGCCGGTGTTCAGCCCCGGCCGGGGCGGCGTTCAATAGCCCCACGCGTGAGCGTGGGGTCCGGATCGCTCCCGCGGTCAAGCCCCGCCAGGGGCGCCTTGATGCCGCGAAGCGCCAAGACGCTCCTGCCGGAGCTTTGGCGTTGACGCCTCCGAGCCCCCGGGCTGACGCCGCGGGGCTACTGAACATCGTCCCGGCCGGGATTCAGGA
>JAAAPH010000282.1 GCA_009908415.1 Bacteroidota bacterium | reverse complement strand
GGTCGAGATCGCGTTTACCCTCCGCGAGGACGACGGCGCCAAGGTGGCCCTGACGGTCGAACGCGAAGCCGTCGCGGGCAACGCATAAACCCGGCATCCACCTTGCGTGCTCACGTGCGCCGCGGGCTGGCGCTTCGCCGGGCTGGCCCCGACCGTACGGACGAAAGCGAATGGTGCCTCTTACATGGCTTCATCGGATACCGATGCCACATACGTGCGCCGCGTGCAAGACGGCGACCGCGCGGCTTTTCGCGTGCTCCTGGACCGGTACGAACGCATGGTGTTCAGCATCACCAACCGGTTTAGCGACACGCCCGCCGATGCTGAAGATTTAGCGCAGGACATTTTCATGAAAGCCTATCGCCGACTGGATCGATTGCGGAAGCCGGAGCAGTTTGCCTCGTGGCTCTACGGCATCGCGCTGAACCACTGCCGCGACTATGCCAAAAACGTGCGGCGCGACACCCACGCGTTCAGCACCACCGAGCGGGTCGACTGGGAGGTGCCGGCCGAGCACCGGGCGCAGGATGCCGCCCTGGAGAGCGACGAGATGAGCCAGCAGCTCTGGCAGGCGCTCGATCAGCTTTCTCCCACCTACGCCACGCCGTTTCTTCTGAAATACCGGGATGGCTTGACGTACAAGGCCATGGCGGACCGGATGGATCTGTCGGTCAGTGCGCTCAAGGTGCGCGTCCACCGCGCTCGCAAAAAACTACGCACCCTTATGGAGGAGGCACGGAGGGATCCATCATGACCGACGACTTGGACACGCGTGTGCGCCAGTACCTCGATGGCGAGCTGCCGCCGGCCCAGGAGCCGGACGTGCTGCGCCGGATCGCCGATGACGCCGAGGCGCGGGCCCTGCTTCGCCTCGAACGCCAGACGCAAGCGGCCTGGGCGGACGGGCCCGACGTGCCGGCGGAGTTCGCCGACCGCACGATGGCTGCCATCGATGCCGCCGAGACAGCGTCGGAGGCCGAGGCGGCGGCCTCCCAGTCCGTCATCGAGCGGGTGTGGGCATGGCTGGTGGGGCCGCAAACCATCCGGGTGCGTCCGGGGGGAGTGGCCGCGGCCCTGGTGCTGCTGGTCGGAGTCGCCGTGACGTTGTGGCCGGCACCGCGCTCGGCTACGCCCGGCGAGCCGGGCGCCGCGTCGAGGCCGTCCGCAAACGCGTCCTCCGCAACCGCCGTCGCGCAGGAGGAGGTGGTCTGGGCGCGATTCCTGTACGCCAACGACGAGGCCTCGTCCGTGGCCGTCGCCGGCGACTTCAGTGAATGGGAGCCCATTCCGCTGTCCGAGAAGACGGTGGACGGGCAGACCGTGTGGACCGGGATGGTGCCGGTGCCGAAGGGCGAGCACCAGTACATGTTCGTCATCGACGGCTCGCGGTGGGTGACCGATCCGCTGGCGCCCGTGCAACGCAGCGATGGGTTTGGTAACAAGAACGCCGTGCTTCAGCTATGAGAAAAGCGCTGACCGGATGGCTGTTGCTGCTGGGGTGGGGGCTCCTCGCCGGCGGGGCGGTGGGGCAACACGTGTCGGGGGCCCTCTCGCTCACCAGCCTGGCGGGGTACCAGACGAATCCCTATCTGGACCCGGTGTTGGGCGAGTGGGATCCGAGCGTTTCGCCGGGGTTTGTGGCCGTCGATCCGGCCCTCGCCCTGCGCTTTGCGACGCCAAAGATTCAGTTGGATCTCGCCGGCCAGGCGCGTCTCGATCCGGGGCGCCCGGAGCAGGCGACCGTCCCGCTCGTCCGCGTGAGCGGCGCCGGGCAGTACGCATTCGCGTCGCAGTGGCGGATGGGGATAAGCGGCGGGCGCAGCTGGTACCGGCTCAACACCGAGCGCGACACGTGGTGGGCGCTCCCTGCCCTGACGTGGCAGCCCGGTGCGGGGTCGGCGCTCACGGTGCGTGCTGGGCTGGCGGGGCGCCGCAACGCGTTGGCGTCGGGCAGCACGTCGCGCCAAACGAGCACTGTGGGGGTGCTGGAAGCGCGCACGTGGCTCACGGATCGGTGGCGCGGTCAACTCAGCGTGTACCGGAGCAACAGCCGCACGGCGACGGGCGCCACGACGTACGGCGGCACGGGGGGCACGGCCTCGACCACGTACTGGTGGACGAGCCGCCTCGCGCTGCGCGGGCACGTGACGTTTGAACGTGTCGACTACGACTTTACTCAACGGGTGGAAGGGCCAAGCGGCCCGGCGGCCTCCACGGTCTCGGTGTCCGACCGGCTATGGCGCGGCGGGGGCGAGGTGCGCTGGACGGTGCACGATCCGGTGACGCTGTTCGCGCGAGCCCAGGCCATGGTCGCGGACCTGCAGCAGGCCAGCACCACGTCGTTCGACGTGCACGTGGGCGCCGGGCTGCGGTGGCGCCTCGGGCGCACGCTGGGCGGCCGCCGTGCGACCGCGCCGCGCGGCCTGTGGCACAACGCCGACGGCGAGCTGCGCTTTCACGTGCCGTACGACGGCGACGGGCAGCTGTACGTCACGGGCGAGTTCAACGGCTGGGCCGACCCCGGCGTCCCGCTCCGCCCGGCCGGATCGAACCGATATGCTGCGACGCTCACGCTTCCGCCGGGCCGGTACGAGTACCGCGTTCGCATCGTGGACGACGGGGCGACGCGGTGGCTGGAGCTCCCAGACGACGCGCGGACCGTAAGCGATGGGTTTGGCGGCGTCAATGGGGTATGTATCGTCGAGTAGCAGAGGTAGTAGCCATGCAATATCAACCAACAGGCACTATGATGACGCTCTCAGCGTGGCTCAAGCGCGCGACGGCCGGGTTGATGCTCCTGCTTGTGGGGCCCGTCCTGGGCGCCACGGCACAGCCTGCCCCCTCCGTCGATCAACTCATGACGGCGGGCCGGCAGGCCGGCGTCGACCCGGCCTTGATGGAGCAGGTCGTGCAGCGCGCCGAGCGGGCCGGGTACACCCCGGACCAGACGGCGCAACTGCTGCGTCCGGCCGTGGGGCTGGCCCAGGAGCAGTTGCCGGCGGCGGGGGTGCTCCAAAAAGCCTTAGAGGGGCTGGCCAAGCAGGTGCCGCCGCCGCGCATTCAGCCGGTGCTCCAGCGCATGCACGCCAGCACGCAGCAGGCGGGCACCCTCATCGGCACCTGGACGCAGCGGCCCGCCGTGCAGGCCATGATGGGGCAAGGCGACGTAGCGGCCGCTGACCCGGCCGCGCGCGACCAGCTCATCCGCAGTGCCGCACAGGCCCAGATGCAAGACGTGCCCGCCGATGTGGTGCAGCAGCTGCTCGACGCGTTGCCCACCCAAACGAAGCGTCGCCCTGTCCCGCCGGGGGAGGTGGCCGCCACGATGCAGGTGTTGCCTGAGCTCATGGGCAACGGGGCCTCTGCCCAGACGACGATCGAGTTGCTCACCAACGTCGTGAATGCCGGCTACGGGCCGTCCAGTGTGCGTCAGTTGCCGACGGCCGTGCAGGCAGCTCGGCAGCAGAACCAGCGCCCCATGGAGGTGCTCATGCGCAATGCAGCCCGCGCCGTCGCGCAGGGGACGCCGGCCGCCGATGTGCTGGGGCGCCTTTTCGGTGGCGGCGTGCCCGGCGGACCGCCCGGCGAGGTGGGCGGCCCGCCGTCCAACGTGCCGGGCCAAGGCAAGCCGCCGAACACGCCCCCCGGCAAAGGACCGCCCGGTCAGGGGGACGGGCCGCCCGGCCAAGGAGGCGACCCGCCCGGCCAAGGAGGCGATCCCCCGGGGCAAGGCGGAAACAGTGGGGGATGAAACGGGACGCCGGAGCAGGCCCGTATGCCAGCAGCGTGACGCTATCGATCACGCTGCTGGCTTTGTTTTGGCCGGCGCGAGCAGGTCCCTGCAGTCCCCAACAAAACAGGAGCACGCTGTCATCTCGGGCCCCAGGGGTCGCATTCGGGATCACGCATCACGTTTTGGTGAGGCATCATTCAGCCTTGTTGCGAATTTCGCACGTTTGTCACATTGTTTGGCGTGCATGCCGATAGAAGGCGCGATACAGGCGGTTTTGAGGGATCACGCCGCAGCATGGGACGGCATGGACAAAATATGGCGTGATAAAAAAGCGCTTTCACGTTACACGCGCTTTACGTTAAGAAAAAGATTTGGTAGCGTGAATGCTGCTAGCGTAGGACCTGCCCCCCACCGGTTGGGTCACTGCGTTCCCTGAACGAATGGCGCGCCGCGCTCCACAAGCATGGGTTCGTCGTTCGGTTGTACCTCACCACGCATCCTTTCGCTGCTACCGAAGAGGACCAATGATATCCACAGCTACCACTCTTTTACGTCGTGTGGCCTACCTCAGCATATGCATGCTGATGGGCTGGACGCTTCAAGCCGCCGCTCAGGGCACCATTGAGGGCACGGTGACCGAGCAAGGCACCGGCGATCCCCTGCCGGGCGTGAACGTCGCGATTCCTGACCTGAACGTCGGCGCGGCCACGGGCCTAGATGGCACCT
>JAAAPH010000258.1 GCA_009908415.1 Bacteroidota bacterium | reverse complement strand
GTCAAGCGTGGCAGCCGCCTGGTCCACCTGGGCCTGGGCGCGCTCGTAGTCGGCCTCTGCGCTCTGCGCGCGCGCACGGAGCGATTCCAGCTGCTGTTGGCTCTGGAACTCCTGCTCCGCAAGCTGCTCGACACGCTTCAGCTGGGCGCGCAACTCCTGCAGGTCAGCCTCTGCGCTCTTTGCCTCGGCGCGGGCGATGCGCAGCGAGGCTTCCGCCTGCCGCACGCGCTCACGGTAGGTGTCGTTCTGCAGCCGGACGAGCGGCGCGCCCTCTTCCACGTAGTCCCCTGTCTGAACCTCCACGGCCGTGACACGGGCGCCGACTTCCGGGTAGATCGCCACCTGGTTTCGGGCACGGACGGTGCCGCTCATCCGTTCTTGCAGCGGTAGCGAACCGAACTGCGCCCGGACGGCTTCGACCGAAGGAGTGGTTCCGCCCTGAGAGCCGCCCCGCCGTCCCTGATCGCCTGAGGACGAGTCGGAACTGCAGGCGATGCCGAACAGGCTGAGTGAGAGCGCCAGGACCACAGAGAAGAACCGTGATATCATGAATTCAACCAAATAGACTGAGTAGGAAAAGGCTGGATGAGGCCAACGTACGCGCAACCATTACACCGAAACAACGACAGGTCCACGCATTTGATTTTGACAATGTTGTATGATCGCACGAGATGCACGAGGGTGAAACGAACGGGCTCTCCGATGTTATGAGTGACAGTGCCCGTTCCACCGCTCACCCCGATGATGATCGGTCGTCCCGCAGCTCTGCGCGCGAACGAGTCGGGGACCTTCAGAACGACGGCTCGCCGCGGGGGTTCGTTGCGGTGCTCGTGGCGTGAACTCATCATCGTTCCGATCCCATGTCCGACACGTACCGCACGCTCAACGCGCCGGTTCGCATCAGCCAGAAGGTGGTCGACTCGCGATTCATCGCGGAGGCCTTTCCCGTCGACGCCACGGAGGGTGCCGAGCGTCGCATTGAGGCGGTGCGGGAGCGGGAGCGCAAGGCCGCACATCACTGCACGGCGTACCGAATCGGGCCGGCCGGGGCCACATTTCGCTACGACGATGACGGCGAGCCGAGCGGCACGGCGGGGCCGCCCATCCTGCGCCAGATTGAAGCCCGTGAGCTTACGAACACGCTCGTCGTCGTGACGCGCTATTTTGGCGGGACGAAGCTCGGTACGGGCGGGCTCGTCCGGGCGTACGGCGAGGCCGCTGCCGCTGCACTCGATGCGGCACCCATCGTGGAGAACGTGCAGCGCACCGCGGTTCGGATCCGCTTCGACTACGACGACACAACGCCGGCGCGCCAAGTGCTCCGCCGATTCGACGTCACCGTGCACGACGAGGCGTATACCGACGTGACCGAGCTCTCGGTGGGCGTGCGGCGTTCGGAGGCGGAGGCGTTCGTTGAGGCCTTTACCAACGCCCTGGGCGGCCGCGGAACGGTCCTGCAGGTGGGGAAAGCGTAGGGCGGTACGGGGCAGAGATGGAAAGGGGGACACGTTAAAGCGATGACGGGGCGGCGATCCCTGTTTCCCCGACTCTCCGATACGCCGCTTCCCCTTACATGTACGGTTCCATGGCGGCCACGGCGAGCTCGTCGGCGAGGTTGTTGAGCTCGTTGTCGGCGTGGCCCTTCACCCAGATCCAGTCGATCTCGTGCTCCTCATTAAGCTCGACGAGCTCCTGCCACAGCTCTTTGTTCTTGACCGGTTTCTTGGACGAGGTCCGCCAGCCGTTCTGCTGCCAGTTTGCGATCCAGCTGTCGTTGAATGCGCGGGAGAGGTAGGCGCTGTCGGTGTGTAACTGCACGCGAGTGGGGGCATCGAGCCGGCGGAGGGCTTCCAGCGCGGCCGTTAGCTCCATGCGGTTGTTCGTGGTGTGGCGGGCGCCGCCGGTCAGCTGCTCCGCATCGTCGCCCTGGATGATGATGGCGGCCCAGCCGCCGGGCCCGGGGTTGCCACTGCACGCGCCGTCGGTGTAAATTGTCACGTCGTCCATGAAAGCCTGAAAATTGGTGAGAAAACGATTTCAACGTAGACGGTGGCGGCGAGCGGTGCCACCGCGTCCGTTCAAGCGCCGATGAAAACCTTGCCTTGGGGCAACCCGTAAACCGATACTCCATCACGCGTTTCACGCCGCCTCAATCCGGAGTCCGCTCGGCACGCGCTCCTTCACGCAAAGCACACCGCCGCCATGAAGTTTCTCGACCAGGTTGAAATCAAAGTCCGCAGCGGCGACGGGGGGCGCGGGCTCGTCTCGTTCCGGCGCGAGAAGTACGAACCGAAGGGTGGTCCGGCCGGCGGCGACGGTGGAAATGGCGGCTCGGTGATTCTCCGCGCCGACCCGCACCTGTACACGCTGATGGACTTCCGCTACAACAAGCACCACGAGGCGGAGGACGGCAAGCCGGGCGGGAGCTTCAACAAGAAAGGCAAAAGCGGGGACGACGTCGTGCTGCGCGTGCCGCCGGGGACCGTCGCCCGAGACAAACGCACCGGCACCGTGCTTGGCGAAGTCGTGGACGAGGGGGAGGAGCTCGTTGTAGCCGAAGGGGGGCGTGGCGGCAAGGGCAACACCTTCTTTAAGTCATCGACGAACCAGGCACCGCGGCATGCCCAGCCCGGCGAATCCGGCGAGGAGAAGGTGATCATTCTGGAGCTCAAGCTGCTGGCCGACGTGGGGCTCGTCGGCTTCCCGAACGCCGGCAAGAGCACGCTGATCGCCTCGCTTTCGGCCGCCAAGCCCGAGACGGCCGACTATCCGTTCACGACGATCAACCCGTCGCTCGGCATGGTTTACGTCGAGGAGTATGAGTCGTTTGTGATGGCCGATCTGCCGGGTATCATCGAGGACGCGCACAAGGGGAAGGGGCTCGGCCTGCAGTTTCTGCGCCACATCGAGCGCAACGCCGTGTTGCTCTTCGTCATCCCGATCGATGCGAAAGATTTGGCCGGCGAGTACGAGGCGCTCCTGCACGAGTTGGAGGAATACAAGGCGTCACTGCTCGACAAGCCGCGCGTCGTGGCGCTCACTAAGATCGACCTGCTTCCGGCCGAAGAGCAGGGGCTGCTGCCCGACGTGGTGGCGCCTGAGTTTCCGGATGGCGTGGAGCTTCTCCCGGTGAGCGCGGTGGCGCAGATTGGACTGGAGCGCCTGAAGCGGACGCTCTGGACGAAGGTCCAGCAGGTGAAGCGCCTCCGGGCGGAGGTCGGCGGATGAGCCGCGATGCCGACGGATCTGTTCATCGTGCCGGGGCGGACGATCCCCGCGAGCAGCGCGCCCTGATCGGGCTGTCGCTCGTCAATGGCGTGGGCGCGAGCCGCATCCGGGCGCTGCTGGCGCAGTTTGGGTCGGCCACCGCGGTGATGAGCGCCCCCCGCACGGCGCTCACCCGCGTCAATGGGGTCGGGCCGCAGACGGCCGCGGCCATCACGCAGTTCGACGACTACGCGGCCGTCGATACGCAACTGGAGCGCGCCGCACAGCTTGGTGCGACACTCATCATGCCGTGGGACAATCGCTTCCCCACGCGGCTCCGCCAGATTTACGACCCGCCCGCACTGCTCTGGATGCGCGGCACGCTCACGCCGGCCGACGACCGGGCGCTCGCCATCGTGGGCACGCGCCGTTGCACGGACTACGGAAAGCGGCAGGCGCATCGCTTTGCCCAGGCCCTGGTGCAGGCGGGCTTCACCGTGGTGAGCGGCTTGGCGTACGGTATCGACGGGGCGGCCCACCGGGGGGCGCTCGACGCCGGCGGCCGCACGTTGGCCGTGCTGGGCTCCGGGGTGAATCGCATCTACCCGTCCAAGCACAAGCGGCTGGCCCAATCGATCATCGAGCAGGGGGCGGTCCTGTCCGAGTATCCGCTCGACGCGCCGCCCGACGCCTCCAACTTTCCCGAGCGCAACCGCATCGTGAGCGGGATGACGCTCGGCACCCTAGTCGTTGAGTCGCACCGCGAGGGCGGGGCGCTCATCACGGCGCGCATGGCCGTCGAGCAGAACCGTGAGGTGTTCGCCGTCCCGGGCGATCTGGGGCGCAAGGCCGCCGTGGGCACGAACCGGCTCATCCAGCGCGGCCACGCCAAGCTTGTCCTCGACGTCGACGACATCCTCGACGAGCTTGGGATGGAACCCGCCGCGCCGGACGCCCCCGGCGAGGCCCCAACCCCCGCGTCGCTGAATGCCGTCGAGCAGCGGCTCTACGAGGCGCTCGACAGCGACCCGGTGCATATCGACGCGCTCTGTGCCGATACCGACATCGATCCGTCGACGGCGCTCGTGTACCTCCTCAGCCTGGAGTTTAAGGGGCTCGTGCGGCAGATGGCCGGCAAGCAGTTCTATCGCGTCTAATGCCCCATGAGCTTCGCGTCTTGATTTCCTCGGGCCGACGGCGGCCTCGCTGTCTCCAGGCAGATTCTCCGCTTCGGCCTGGCGTCCTTTTTCATTGGCGGGATGCTCCGCCC
>JAAAPH010000457.1 GCA_009908415.1 Bacteroidota bacterium | reverse complement strand
AGATCGGCGCAGAAGCAGGGCGTGTCGCGCTCGTAGGCCGCCTGCGCCATCTTCATCGTCATGCTGAGCGTCTTGGCGACCGGTTTCAATGCGATGGAGCCGTAGCCCATTTCGATGCGCTCGACGACGTCCTCGGCCGTGTGTGCGCTCTCATCGGCAGCCACGTTCACGCCCAGGTCGCTGACGTCGGCGCGGACGTGTTCGGGGAACGGCTCCTCCAGCACGAGAATTCGGTCGAAGGCGCCGATCGAGCGGGCGTGGTCGAGCAGCCGGCGGAGCGTGTCTTTGTCCTCGTAGCGCCCGTTGGCGTCGAGGTAGTACGGCACCGTGCCGCTCTCGGTGAACGGCGTCTCCATCGGGCCGAGCACGTCGTGAATGGCAGAGAGCCACGCCTTGTCTTGGTCGAGCATCTCCGCCTGCGTACCGGGGTGGCCGATCTTGATCTTCATGATGTAGTAGCCGTCCTCGGCCGCCGCCCGGAGGTCGTCCGCCGTCGACGCGTAGCCGAAGGCGGGCACGCTGGCCACTTGGTCGTGCCGGTACGAAAGCCCCGGCTGATACGCCTCGGGCACCAGCGCGTCGAAGTCGCGGAGGTCGTGCTCCTCGGCGTAGAGGAGCCAGGCCGCGTTGTCGACGGCCACCATCGCGTTGAGCGCAAACGTGGGCCGGAGGGCGGTGCGCCCGGTGATGGTCCGGCCGTAGTCGAGCACGGCGGGAAGCAGCCGCTCCAGCAAGTCGATGGGCGTCTCGAACGATGTGCCGGCCGTTAGTTGGAGCGCCTTTTCAGTGAGCGCGAACATGAGCGCGTTGCCGCCGCTCTCGGAGTGGGCGGCGAACACGTTCGCGTCGGACCAGAGCACGTTCTGCGTGCCCAGCCCCACGCCGCGTGCCCCGGACGGGCTGTCCATGCGCGCCACCGTCTGCCACACGTCGGTCATGAAGCTGCCCTTGAAGCCGAACGGCTGCCGGAGCGGCTCGCGCTCGAAGCCGGCGCTGACACGTGCTATCTCGATCGGCATGGCGGTGGAGCTCGGATTTCTGGTCGGTTTGCTTCCCGCTGCAACACCGGGCGCGCCCAGCAGGCTCCAACCGGTCATCAGTCCCGCGTAACGCGCAAAGTCTCGCCGCGTGATTCCGGAGGAAGGAGCGTGCGGTTTGGCGTCGTGCATGGCGGGCCGCTGGGGGCGTGGAAGGCAGGGCAGGAGCGAGCGAGGCGTCACGAATCGCCCTGCTGGGCAGGCCGCTCGCGTTCGGCCGCCCAGAAGATCGCATTCGTGAGGAGGCGGCGGAAGCTCGGATGCTCGAAGTCCTCCGGCACGCCGAGCGACGTGTATATGGTGCGCCCGCCTTCGTACCGATGGGTCCACGTCACGGGATGGGTGTGCTCGCCGTCGTCCGTTTCCGTCGTGCCCGTTTGCAGCACAGTCGCATCTGAGGCGAGCGCGCCGGCTTTGTACAGCTTCCGCGAGGGGAACGGCTGCACGCCGTCGAGCACGGGGTGCCCCTCGGCAACATTTTGCACCTGCACGGGCTCGTCACCGAAGTGGCCCTGGTAGTTGCCGCCCAGGACCTCATGGTCGAAGACTTGGTTCGTGCTCCGCCGAAAGGCATGGCTGGCCGTCCGGATGCCGACGATGGGCTTGCCCTGCCTCCAGTGGCGCCGGATGACGTCCATCTGACCCGCGGGCAACTGCATGCGGCGCGCGAAGACGAGCAACAGGTCCGCGTCCGGAATGTGCTCGATGCCGGGCAGGGTCTCGGCGCCGTCGTGCACCCACGAGGCAGTGATGGTCACGTCGTAGGTGGAGGCCAGGTGCTGCCGGTACGCCTTCAGCGAGGCCTCCGACTTGTACTCGTCGGAGCCGGAGATCAGGTGGATGTGGAGCGGCGCCTGGGCCTGCGCTGGCGCTCCCAGGAAAAACGCTATCAAAAGGACTGCGCTACACCCTTTCAAGAGCCGAACGGCATCGTGCACATGCATGGCCTGTCGCGTGCCTATGAATGCAGTGAGGCGCTTCACCGTCTCACTTAACCGGTGAAGCGATGGTACGAAGAGCGAGATCCAAATTCAATGGCGCAAGCGGCTTCAGCACGGCGTCCCTGCCTTCGGTGGGCGTGTCTGTTCCACCTCCCAGCTTTCGAGGCAGAAGAGGGTGGGGGAATCTCATGCGGGATCGCACACGGCTTTTCGGGCATCTGGCGTGGGCTGCTTGTCTGATAGGTAGATCGGAAAAAGACGGGCAGGTCTCTCCTCCATAGGATGACACCCTCGATGCGGCTGGCCAGCAGTTTCATGGCGGCCCGTCCGGTCGACCTTCAAGCAGCACATCGCATGAAACCTGAAAGCCAATGAGGAGATGCTTCCCTCCGGGAATAGCCATCGCGCTCAGTCTGGTCCTATCGGTCACAAGCCTCGGATGCACGCACACCCAAACGGTGCACACCAACACCAAGCAGTTCGCGGAGCTTCAGCAAACTGCTACCAATGAGCGCGTCACAGTGACCCTGGCGGATCGACGATCTTATCAAGGCGTGGAGATGGTGGAACTGACCTCGGATTCGGCATCATGGCGAGGACGAAACGAGACCGCCTTCAGCGTGCCGACCTCCGAGGTGTTTGTCATCCGGATCGAGAAAAAGAACCGCGTCCGAGGAGCGCTTGAAGGATTCGGTCTCGGCTTGTTAGGAGGAGGACTGTTAGGAGCGTTTGTCGGCCTGGCAAGCGACTCGGGGTCGTACTTCACAACCGGAGAATCGGTGGGTATTGCGGCCACTGGGATCGGGGCATTGGGCGGACTGGTGGGCATCCTCATTGGAGCCGTAGATGGGAGTAAAAGGGCGTATCGCATCGAGTCGTCGTCTCCCCCATCTCCAGCGTCGACGGCGCCAGTCCCGACAGGCGTCTTGCGTCTCCGAGATCCGAACGAGTGACGTTCATCTCCGCGCCATCGAGCGAGTGTTTCTGCGGAGTTGCGAGCCGTTCAACGTGCTGTCATCCCGCGCCTGATAAGCGTCATCCTGATTGCTGGTGGGGCATGTACGCTTTGAGGTGTTTTCTCTCTGCTATTCGTTGCGGACTCATGGTCTCAAGATCCTTCCTGTTCCTCGTCTTCAGCGTCATCCTCACCGTTTCAATCGCACCGTCCGGGCAGGCCCAGGGTGTACGCGCGTGGGGAGCAAGCGGGCTGGGGCTCTCGGCCGCCAGCCGTGGAACCGGCGCCAGCGGGCACTCTGGACTCCACGTGCTCATCGATCATCTGATGCTGACGGCGCGAGTTACCGTCAACAATGGGGGAGGCAGCGAGCAGGCATCGGGACTCTTGGGCGGGCACTTCCGCGATACGTTCTATGACGTCGGAGGGCTGGTCGGCTACGCCCGCTCTACCGGAAACACCACGCTAGCGGTTGGAGGCGGGCCGTCCGTGCTGTGGGGCGAGCGAATGACAGGGGTGAGTGATCCGGGCCCCTGTTTCGGTATCATTTGCCCTGGAAGCCAGCCGATCGTGGAGGGCGTGGGCCGCGTGGTGGGACTCGCGGTGGAGGCGGGGGCATATTTCCACCTCACCCGGTATCTGGGGCTAAACGTGGTATTTCACGGAAATGCGAACAGGGAGCAGTCGTTGGCGGGCCTCACGCTCGGGCTGACCGTTGGAAAGCTGAGAGGAGCAGCCGACCCGTGAACGCTGACTGAGAGGAGCGCGAGGAGGACCGCTCCTCCTTCCATGAGAGCCTAGCGGGAGACCGGTGATCTCAGCACGAACCGCATCACGACGGGCCGATGGTCCGACGGGGCGCTCGGCGTGGCCGGCACCGCGGCGCTGATGGCTTCGATCCGGTCCGGCGTGTAGAAGATGTGGTCGATTTTGCGAGAGGGTGCGTCCGTGGGGTATGTGCCGATGGCCGCCATCGACGCCGCATACGCGCTGTCGGAGACGGCGGGGCGGAGACGCGTGCCGTCGAGCAGGATCGCCAGCGTCTCGTCATCGGCGAAGGCGGCGCGCTCGTCGGGCGGCAGCGCGTCGCGAGCGGCGGGCAGCACGCTGTTGAAGTCGCCCAGGAGCAGCACGGGCCGGTCCGCGTAGCGTTCATAGATTTGGCGCACCTCGCGGGCCTGCGTCTCGCGGGTCGCCTCTTCGAACGCCTCCAGGTGCACGTTGATGACGACGAGCGTGTCGCGCCCCACGGCGATCTCCGTCACCTGCGCGAGGCGGTCGAGGTAGAAGGCGTCGCTCCAGAACGGGCGCGAGGTGCGCGCGAGTGCGATGCGCTCGTGGCGCACGATCGGGTAGCGGCTGAGCACGGCCTGCCCGGAGAGCACGCGGCCGAAGTGGACGGCCGGGTTGGCGCTGTACGGAAACGGCACGTACCGCTCGTCCCAGTTGATGGCCATGGCCGATGTCGCGTAGCCGAGCCGTGCAGCCAGCGTGTCGAGCTGGTGAACGTACAACGAGCGCGCCGCACCGACGTCGATCTCCTGGAAGCCGATAATGTCGGTGGC
>JAAAPH010000310.1 GCA_009908415.1 Bacteroidota bacterium | reverse complement strand
AGCCGATGCGACGCCCGACGGTAATCTCGTCTTTGAGCACCCGCTCGTGAATGAGGACGGGACGTCCGGGCCGGCGCAGTATCAGGCGCTCGACGTGCTGCAACAAGACGATGTCTTGGCCCATCCGGGGCTTGTCACTGTGCGCCTTCCGGAGCAGCCGCAGACGTGGTCGACGTTTGGGCCGCTTGAAGGCGGGGTTGGGGCCTATCCACCGTCGCTGGACGAGACCGATGTGGCGGAGCGGCTGATCACCTGGATCCGCATCCGGCCGCGCCAGGAGCACGAGGAGGCGCGCAGCCGCGTCCGGGCCCGCCTGAGCTACGTCGGCATCAACGCGGCGCGCGTTGTACAGCGGGCGCGCGCGGCGTCCGAGTTTCTGGGACAGGGGACGGGACGGCCCGACCAGCACGTCGCCCTCGTGAATACGCCCGTCCTTCCCGACAGCGTCGAACTGACCGTCAATGGCGAGACGTGGACGCGCGTCGACGACCTGGCTGCTGCGCCGCCCGAGGTGCCGCGCCGCAGCCTCCGCCGGACGGCCGGCGAGGCTGAGCGCCGCGAGGTGCCCGAGGCCGCGCGCGTGTATACGCTCGACCCGGCCGACGGCACGGTCCGTTTTGGCGATGGGTTGCGGGGCGCGCGACCGCCGCGGGGCGCCGTCATCCAGGCCCGGTACGACTACGGCGGCGGCCGCGACGGCGTCGTTGGCATTGGCGCCATCAACACGGGATCCGGGCTGCCGCCGGGACTGCAGGTCACAAACCCGGTGCCGACGTACGGTGGGGCCGAGGCCGAAACGGTCGCCGAGGCGGAGCGGCGCATTCCGGGCGAGCTGCGGCGGCGTGAGCGGCTCGTGTCAGAATCCGACTTTGCCGACGTCGCGCGCCAAACGCCCGGTGTGGACGTGGGGCGGGTGGAGGTGTTGCCCCTCCGGCATCCGAACGATCCCTCTGCCGAGGCCGCCGGAGTGGTGACGGTGCTCGTTATTCCGGCCACCGACCCCGACCAGCCCGATGCGCCCACCCCCGATCGGTTGTTTCTCGATGCCGTGTGCGCGTACCTCCATCCCCGCCGCCTCGTGACGACCGAGGTGCACGTCATTGGGCCCACCTACCGGCGCGTGCACGTCGGGGTGGGCATTGAGGTCGTGCCCGGGCGCGATCTGCCGCCGATCCGCGAGGCGGTCCGCACGGCGGTGCGTGACTTTCTGTCGCCGCTCACAGGCGGGTTTGCCGAGGCGGGATGGCCCCTAGGCCGCGCCGTACAGGCGAGCGAACTCATCGCCGTGGCGGCCCGGGTCGACGGGGTGGCGAGCGTCCGCGGCGTGACGCTGGGCACCGATACCGATACGGATTCGACCGATGCGGTTACGCTTGGCCCGCTTGAGCTTCCCCGGCTGGGCGCCCTCGGTGTGCAAGCCGGCGCACCGCCGACGCTGGACGAGCTCACGGCGACGACGCCGCCGGTTGCCGAGGGGCCTGAACTGGTCCCCGTACCGATGGTCCCCGAGGACTGTTGACGCGGACGTTGGGCTTGAACGAAGGCGGCGCACCCATGCCATGAAGACGAAGATGCTCCCATGAGAGACGTTAACGACACCTCATTTCGGCTCGTGTTTGGTCCCCGGGACTGGACGCGGCGAATGACCGCGGCGCTGCCGAGCGGCGAGGGCACCGTCGTGTGGGACGCGGACCGGGGGGGCGTGCGCCTCAGGGCGCGGCCGGTGCGGTTTCCGCGCGCCGAGGCGGCGCGGTCGTGGTCCCTGTCGGACCGCCGGGGCGCGGCGCGGGACCGATACGGGTCGTGGTACGCGGTGACGGACGACCGGACGGGCATCCGTGTCCGGCCGCCCGGTGGGCGTGGCGCGGTGCCGTTCTGGCCTGAGTCGGAGCCGGCGGAGCGCGACGAGCCGGCCTCGCCGGGCGCGTTCCGTCCGGCCACGGCGCCGGACGAGGCCTATGCGCCGTGGCTCCGGGGGCTGGCCGTCACCACGCGGCATTACCTCGTCGTGGGCACCGAAGCGCCCGCGGGGCTCCTGGTCTTCGACCTGCACGCCGGCGGGCCGCCCCAGGCCTTCGCCTGGCCGTCCGACGTCCTCTTCCATCCGGTGGATATCGCGCCGCGGCCGACGGGAGGCCTCTGGATCCTCGATCGCGCCCCGGAGGGCCATACCCCGCCGCGCCTATGGACGCTCGATCGGGCATTCCGCGTCACGGCGCCTTCGGGCACCACCGGGCTCACTGACGCAAGCAGCGAGGCAGCGGCCGACGCGCCGCTGTTCCAGGCAAAAGAGTCGGCGGCCCAGCAGGAAAAGGCCGGCTTGGTTGAGGCGCCGCTGACCGCGGCGTTGGCGTTCGACCTGGACGGCATCGCCGCCCCCGGCGCGCCGATCGCCGTCGAGCCGCTCCCCGACGACACGGTGCTCGTGTTGTTTGTCGACGCCAGCGGCGCCGACCCGACGTCGACCGTCGTCCGGCTTGCCCCGCTCGATGCGAGCGACCCCGAGCGGGGGCGCGTCTCGTTGAGCGACCCGCTGCGCGCGGCCTTCGATGCCGACGGGGCGCTGACGTGGCAGGCGCACGACCTGGCCGTACGGATTGACCGGGCGGAGCCGCGGCCCATGCAGGGAGCCCTCTATGCTGTGGGGCGCGACGGCACGCAGGCCGTCGTGTACGACCTGGAGGCACGCTCCGACGATCTGCGCCTCACGCTGCGCGAGCAGTACGTGCCCCTGCGCCGGTTTGGCGGCCGCGGCCTTACCGCGGCTGGAGACAGCGTGTACTACGACTCGGACGATCGGTGGCTGCCGGTCGCCGCCCAGCCACGCCTGCGGTACGTCTCCACCGGTCAACTGGTGACGCAGCGCCCGTTCGATGGGGACGCGCCCGGCTGCGTCTGGCACCGCGTCTTCCTCGACGCCTGCATCCCGCCCGATGCCAGCGTCCGCATTGAGAGCCGGACGGCCGATGACGCGTGGCTGCTGGCGTCGGAGCCGTGGCAGGCCGAGCCCGCGCCGTACCTGCGGGCGGCCGGCAGCGAGATTCCCTTCGACGATCCGTTCGGGCGGACGGAGGCGGACCGGGACCGTCCGGGCACAGGCACGTGGGAGGTGCTTCTTCAGCAGGCCACGGGGCGCTACCTCGATCTGCGTCTCACGCTGCAGGGCAACGGGCGGACGACGCCGCGCCTGCACGCGCTTCGCCTCTACACGCCCCGCTTCTCTTATCTGGACGAATACCTGCCGGACATCTACCAATCCGACGCCACCTCGGCGGACTTTCTGGAGCGGTTTCTCGCGAACCCGGAAGGCATATTCACGGCTCTCGAAGGGCGCATCGCCGAGGTGCAGCAGCTCTTCGACACGCGCACCGTGCCGGCCGAATACCTCGATTGGCTGGGCGAATGGCTTGGGGCCACGTTCGATGCCGACCTCGACGCGAACCGGCGTCGCTTGTTCTTGGCCCACGCCATGACGTTGTACCGGCAGCGCGGGACCGTCGCGGGGCTGCTTCGGCTTCTCCGTCTGGCGTTGCATCCGTGTCCCGACGCCACGCTCTTCGAGGAGCCGGACGAGGAACCGCGCCAGGCAGGCTATGGTGTGCGGATCGTCGAGGCGTTTCGGACCCGATCGCATCCGCGCGTGAGCCTCGGCGATCTCACCGAGCCGCTGCAGCCGCGCTTGACGCCGCGGCAGGCAGCGTGGGAGCCGGCCCAGGGCGGCACCGCGCTCCACGCGCGCTTCCGCGCCTTCCTCGACACCCAGTACGACGACCCGGCTGAGCGCGCGTCCGTCTGGCCGGACGATCGCTTTCCGCCGCTGCTGCCAGCCGAAGGGGACGCAGTACGCACAGCGCGGCGCGCGGATTGGCGCCTCTTTACGCAACGGGTGCTCACGTTTCCCTACGCTGAGATCACCGCCGTCGATCGGCAAGCCCGGGATCGCTACCGCGCCTTCCTCCAACGCCGGTACGCCGGCGAGCCGCTACCGGCCTCGTACGGCGTGACGGACGCCGATGACATCGAACTGCCGACGGCGCTGCCGGAGAGCGGTCCGCGGCTGGACGACTGGTTTCAATTTGTCGCGTTCGTCCTGCCGGTCGAGCGGGCGGCGCATCGGTTTACGGTCCTCGTTCCCGCCCGACCCGATGAGGCGCCCCGCGCGCAAACCCAGCGGGTCGACCTCGTCCGCCGGATCGTAGCGCGAGAACGGCCGGCGCACACAGCCTTCACGGTGCAGCCTTACTGGGCGCTCTTTCGCGTCGGCGCGGTGCGGGTGTCTTATGACACCATCCTTGGCGAGAGCAGTCGCTACGCCGCGCTCGTGCTCGATGACACCGCGCTCGCGTCCGGCGTTCTGGCCGCCGCGCACCCCTTTGGTGTGGCCGACCGCCGCGTGGTGGGCCGCGATGCCGCTTCCTCAACGACCCCTCTATGATTCCACGCTCCCATCATGAGTGACTTTCAAACGGCAACGCTTCCGAATACGGCGTCGTCCCTCTACAAACGCGTTCGCTACACGACCGGCC
>JAAAPH010000253.1 GCA_009908415.1 Bacteroidota bacterium | reverse complement strand
CTCTCCAGCAAGGTGGCCGACCCCGTCGTCCAGTACCTCTCCGACGACCAGAAGCACGACCTCATCGAGCAGATGAAGGCAGAGATGCAGGAAGCGGCCGAGAACCTAGAGTTCGAACGCGCCGCCGAGCTGCGCGACTCCATCGAGGAGATCGAGAAGCAGCTTGCAAGCTGATCAGCTGCCTCGCTGCAGCGCAGGATGGGCCCAGTTCGTCGAGGCGGGACATGTCTCGCGTTTTCCACTTCTCGGCTGCGTTGCTTACCATGGAGGGGTGGTCCTATTCCGCTCACTCGCTCGCCGGCTCACGCGTCCCATGTCCTCTCGGCCTGCCTCCCTCCTGGTACTCACCGCCCTCTTGTTGCTCTTCGGCCGCTGCACGCCGGCGGAGGACCCTGCGCCGGAGCCGCCCAACATCGTGTTCATCCTGGCCGATGACCTCGGCATCGGGGACCTGCCGAGCTACAATCCGGAGGCCCAGACGGTCACCCCGCACCTGGACCGGCTGGCGGCGGCCGGCATGCGCTTCACCGACGCCCATGCACCCGGCGCGTGGTGCGTGCCCTCGCGCTACGGGCTGTTGACCGGACGCCACCCCCACCGGGCCTCGATGGGCGCCTGGACGGAGCGCGCGCTCATCGACTCCAGCCAGACCACCCTCGCCACGCTGCTCCGTGACCGGGGATATGCCACCTACATGGCCGGCAAATGGCATCTGGGCTTCGAGGGCGGCACGGATTACGACTGCTCGCAGCCCCTTCGGGGCGGGCCCGTCGACCACGGCTTCGATCGCTATTTCGGCATCCCCTCCTCGCTCGACATCCCGCCCTACTTCTACATCCGTGGGGATGCGTGTGTGGCAGCGCCGACCGACTCGATCGGCGACAATCAGAGCGACCCCGCCATCTGGACGGACATCCAGGGCGCCTTCTGGCGCGGCGGCGGCATCGCTCCCGGCTTTGCCCACCGCGACGTGCTCCCCCGCCTGCGGCAGGAGTCCGTGGCGTACTTGAACGCGCACGCCGAGGAACGCGGCGACCAACCGTTCTTCCTGTACCTGGCCCTCACGGCCCCACACACGCCGTGGCTCCCGCCCGACTCGCTCCGCGGCACCACGGAGACCGGGCTGTACGGCGATTTCGTCAGGCACGTCGACCTCGCCGTGGGGCGTGTGCTGGAGACGCTCGACCAACGCGGCCTCGCGGACAACACCCTGGTCGTCTTCACGAGTGACAACGGGCCGGTGTGGTATCCGAAGGACGAGCAACGCTTCGGCCACCGATCGACGGACGTGTACCGCGGCATGAAGGGCGACGCCTGGGAGGGCGGCCATCGGATGCCGTTCATCGCACGCTGGCCGGATCGCATCCCCGCCAACACGACCAACGACCAGCTGATTACCCTCACCGACATGCTGGCCACCTTCGCAGACCTGAGCGGTCCCGGCCTGCCCGAGACGGCTCGCACCGACGGGCACAGCCTCCATCCCCTCCTGCAGAGCGCGCAGGACACGATCGCGCGCGACGGGGCCGTGCACTATACCGGCACCTACCTCGCCATCCGCGAGGGACCGTGGAAACTCATCCCGGGCCTTGGCAGCGGAGGGTTCACGTCGCCCCGCACGCGAGACCCCGCCCCCGGCGAGCCCGCCGGACAGCTGTACCACCTCGGCAACGATCCGTCCGAGCAGAACAACCTGTACGATGCGCACCCCGACGTGGTGGCTCGCCTCCAGGACCGCCTCGAACGGTATCGCCAGCAGCGGCCCTGATCGAGGCGCCGATCCTGTCTCCTCGGCGCACAGCGGCCCTTGCTCCACCGGGCACTCCGTGCGCTTTTCAGAACCTCCGGATTGGACGCCTGGACCTGCTCTGTGCCCCGTACCGCTTGGTGCGTTCCACGCTCTTTTTATGGTCTGATTCTGCATGCGAGGAACCTGAAACCTCCACACTGAGTGCTCATCCGGCATCTTTCTTGAGCACCTCGGTGTCCGGACGTTCCCCTTTCCCCATTCGCCTTCCTAACGGACAGTGCCATGCAGTGCGTTTCGATTTTCCCCATTTCTTGCCGGATCCGCTTCACCTTTGCCGCCCTTGCCCTCCTGCTGAGCGGCGTCCTCGCCCAGCCGGCCGCCGCGCAGATCGACGAGGTCGATGATCTGCTTAGCGGCGGCATCGAAGATGCCGGCACGCTGATCAATGCGTACTTGGCCCCCGGCGTCACCGGCTTTGGAGCCGGCCTCAACACGGGATGGGCCGGCGCCGCCAAACCCCACGGCGTGCTGGGCTTCCACCTGCGCATCGGGGCCACGCTGAGCCGCGTGCCGAACGACGACCGTGTCTTCTCCCTGGCGGCGGGCGACCTGACAACCCTCACCCTCGCAAACCCCGAAATCGGCAACTCGCCGACCATCGCGGGCGATGATGCCGTCCCCACGTACCAGTTGCAAACGCCCTCCGGGAGCGCCATCGACATGCCCGAAGGCACCGGCTTCGCCTTTGCACCCACCCCCGTCGTGGAAGCCGGCGTGGGCCTCGTCCGGGATACAGAAATCATGCTCCGCCTCGTCCCTCCGGCTGACATCGGCGACGACTACGGACAGATCAGCCTCTTCGGGATCGGCGCCAAGCACGGGGTCAACCAGTGGCTGCCCGGCGGCGCGCTGTTGCCCGTGGACCTGACGGTGATGGCCCACTACACGCGCTTTGGCTTAGACGCCGACCTGGACGAAAATGGCCCTGATCCGGATGCAGGGTTGGATGACAATGGCGACCAGTCCCTGGAATGGGACACCAACGCCTGGGCCGTCACGGCCCTGGTCGGCAAGAGCTTGCCCGTACTATCGGTCTTCGCCGGCCTGGGCGTCGAGACGTCAGCGACCGATGTGGCCCTCAAGGGCACGTACGACATTGAGAACGAGCAAGGCATCCCCTCGTCCGTCGAAGACCCGCTCACTGTGGCGTTCGACCGCAACACGTCGCTGCGGGCGCTGGCCGGCGCCCGCCTCCGTCTCGGCTTCTTCGCGCTCTACCTGGAAGGCACGCTGGCCAACTACTCGTCCGTTACCGCGGGCGTGGGCTTGAGCTTCCGCTAGCCGCGCACTTCGGGCTGGCGCCTTCGCGGGCTCTCCACGAGAGCGGATGAAACTTTTCACTCTCCCTTCCGTGTTTGCTATTCTGATGCCTTTAGGCCGACTGAGCCCCAACGCGAATTCTAGATTTGCCGTCATGAAGAACGATCTCCATCCGGAATACAACCTCATTACCGTCAAACTGGCCGATGGCTCCACGTTCGAGACGCGGTCGACGCTCTCGCAGGAAGAGTACGAGTCCGACGTGGATTCGACCAACCATCCCTTCTACACAGGCCGGCGCCAGTTCGTGGACACCGCGGGCCGCGTCGAGAAGTTCAATCGCCGCTACGGCCTGAATCAGGACGACGACGAGGACGAAGGCGACGAGGAAACGGAAGAGTAGCCCTCTTCTTTGACCTCATTCGATTGCGAAGGGCGACCTGTACGGCAGGCCGCCCTTTTGCATTTGTTGTCCTGTTGCTCTGCCTGCGTCTGCCCCCATGTCCGACCTGAACCCTGTCACCTTACTCGCCGCAAAGCGGGATGGGCACTCGCTATCCCCCGACGCGATCCACCAGCTCGTCCACGGCTACACGGCCGGCGCGGTGCCCGACTATCAGATGAGCGCGTTCCTGATGGCGGCGTTCCTAAACGGGCTCGATCGCGAGGAGGCCGCCGCCCTCACCGACGCCATGTTGCATTCGGGCACGGTCCTCAACCTGTCCGCCACGCCGGGCACCAAGGTCGACAAGCACTCGACCGGCGGCGTGGGCGACAAGGTGTCGCTCATCCTCGCGCCCATCGTGGCGAGCTGCGGCGTACCCGTGCCCATGGTGTCGGGCCGGGGCCTCGGCCACACAGGCGGCACGCTCGACAAGCTGGAGTCGATCCCGGGCTTTCGCACCGACCTCTCGCTCGACGAATACAAAGCCCAGCTCGACGACATCGGCATCGTCCTCATCGGGCAGACCGACGAGATGGCGCCGGCCGATCGCAAGCTCTATGCGCTGCGCGACGTGACGGCCACCGTGGAGTCGATCCCGCTGATCGCGGCGTCTATCATGAGCAAGAAGCTCGCGGAGGGCATCGACGCGCTCGTCCTCGACGTGAAGTGCGGCCGCGGGGCATTCATGAAAACGGAGGCCGACGCGCGCCGGCTGGCCGAGACGCTCGTCGGCATCGGGGAGGAGCACGGCACCGAGACCGTGGCGCTCATGACGCGGATGGACGTGCCGCTGGGGCGCGCGGTGGGCAACTGGCCCGAGGTGGCCGAGAGCATCGCTTGCCTCCGCGGTGACATGGACGACAGCGACCTCATGCAGATCACCTACGCGCTAGCCGGCGAAATGCTGTGCCTCGGCGGCGTGGTCGACACGCCCGACGCAGGCCGCACGCGTGCCCAGCAGGCCGTTGCCTCCGGCGAGGCGCTCGACACGCTTCGCACGCTGGTAGACGCG
>JAAAPH010000292.1 GCA_009908415.1 Bacteroidota bacterium | reverse complement strand
GCTCGGCTTGGCGCCGGAGCCGGTCGGCCTGCTCGCGGAGTCGCTCCGGCTGCTCCTCCAGCATGCGTTCGCGCAACTCGCGGTGAAGCTGTTCCATCCGTTCACGGTGCTCCTCCGAAAACCGGCGCATCTCGTCCCGATGGGCCCGCATCTCCCGCCGGATGCGCTGTTGCAGGCTGTCGAGTTGGGCCGGCGCCAGGCGGTCGGGCAGGCCCCTGAGGCGCGGCCACCCCGCACGCAGTGAGTCGGCAAGCTGACCACTAAAGGCATCGAAGGCGATCGTGTCGCGATCGAAATAGATTGCGGGCGGGGGCACAGGCGCCCGCGGCATGCGAAGCGAGTCCAGCGCCCAAACGTCGGCGTCGATGCCTGGCACGTCGATATCGGGGAAGACCGCGCTCAACGAGTCCCCGGGAAAGACCCGAGGCGCCAGGGGCATAGGCGGGCGCGGGATGGTATCGTTCGCGGCGAGAACCCGCTCGACCTGCACGCGAATGTCGCGGTCCAGCGAATCCAGGCGGTCTACCCACTGCTCGGTGTCGCCCTCCGTCCACACGATGACGACATTGTTCGAGTCGGCGTGCCCCGGATGCACGGTCGTGACGCTCGTGTCTTGCGGGGCGATGCGCACGACGGTCCGCACTGCCCTTTCTGCGGCGTCGGTGGAATCCGGCGCGTCGGCGCGCGCGGCGGTCGATGAAGGCTCCGCCGACCTGCTCGCCTGGGCCGTGGTGCCCTCGGGAGATGCAGGGCGCTGAGTGGCACAGGCGCCCACGACCACGAGCATGGCAAGCACGCCCCCCAAAGCCAGCGCGGCCGTCATTCGGTCCCGCGTCGAGGTTGTACTCGAAGGCTTGACGAGCCGGCGGACCCGCGTCAGCAGGGGGCCGTCACTGGCCGCCAGCGCCCCAGCCGGCTGCGCCGTCCGCTGCGTCGCCAGCGTGGTGAGCGCCCGGGCGTACGTCAGCCGGTCGCGGCACACGGCCACGGCGCGGTCGTCGCAGCAGTGCTCCCGCTCGGTCCGGAGCTGCCGGGAGACCCACCACACGGCCGGATGATAGAAAAAGAGCGTCTCGGCCACCACCTGAGTCCAGCCGACCAGCACGTCGTGGCGCTGGATGTGGCTGAGCTCGTGCGCGATGAGCGCATCGACCTGCTGCGGCGGCAGGCCCGTCAGCACGCCGGCGGGCACGAGCACGATGGGCCGGAGCCACCCCATTACCATAGGCACGTCGATGTGCGACGACTGCCAGACGCGGACGACGCGCCGGAGCCCCAACCGGTCAGCCAGGTCATCGACGCGCCGCTGCCAGACGGCATCGATCGGACGCGCATGGCGCCGGCGCAGCCGCGCGGCGTAGACCCATCCGCCGAGGAGCCGCCCCCCCAGTAGCAAAACACCGACGAGCCAGCCCGCTACGAGCCACGGAAGGCTGCCGTCAATGGTCGACTGGAGCAACGTCGTCCACGCGGTCGGCGCGGTAGCCGTCGGCGTTGCGGAAACGGCCGAGGCAGCCTCTCCAACAGATATCGCTTGCACGGCGATCGCTTCGTCTCCACCCGATGGTGCAGGGCTCGGCAACGTCATCCACGTCGCGGCGGGCAACGCAAGAAGCACCGTCAGGGCGACCAGGCTTACGGCGTACCGCAGCCGCGCCTGCTCCCGTCGCATCAGTGCGAGCGCCCCGGCCAAGAGGCCGGCCACGAGGGCGCCCTGCCACACGAAATGGACAAGTACCCACCCGATCTGCTCCACGATGGGCTGGCTAAGCCACGCGTTCAGCGGGTCAAGCAGTAGAGGCATCGGAGTCATCATCGGTCTGCGCGTCGAGTTGGTCGAGAAGAGCGCGAATGTCATCCAGTTCGTCGTCGGACACGCGGTCGCTATCAAGCGCCTGCATCACGAGGCGCCGCGCCGAGCCGCCGAAGGCACGCTCCAGCAGGTCGTCGACGAGGCGCTGCTGGGTGGAGGGCTCGGACACGTCGGCCGCGTAGATGTGCGCGCGCTGCGATTCGTCGCGCGTCACTAGATTCTTTTCCAGCATGATCTGGAGCAGCTTGAGGACGGTCGTGTACCCGATGGGCTCATCGCGATCGAGGTGATCTTGCACCTCACGCACGGTGCAGGCGCCACGCCCCCACAGCACGCGCAGGATGGCGAGTTCGGCGTCGGTCGGCATGGGCGGGTCGGAAGACGACATGGGCGGGTCGATCAGTAGTTAATACGATACGCTTCGTAATTTAATACGAAAGAAGTCGTACCTCAAGTTCCAGGCACAATATTTTTATTGGAAGGGGGGGCGGGCGCCGGTTTTGATGCAACGAGCTCCGCCGCGCGATTATTGTCACTTTTCTGTGAGGGGCGTTGCTTTCCCGAACTGCCCGTGGCATTGTCCATACCTTGTAGCGCCTTGTTTAGCCGCGCCTTCACCCGGGCGGATCTCATCCGACGCATGGCCCTGCGTTACGCTTCGCTCATTATACCCCGCCGAGTATGACCGATCCCCTTTCCGCCTCCGCACTCCGGCGCACTTGCAACCCGGATCAGTTTGACTTCGAGACGACCGACGACCTGGAGCCCGACACCGACGTCGTCGGACAGTCGCGGGCCATCGAGGCCCTCCAGTTCGGCGTGGGCATCGACAGCAAGGGCTACAACATTTTCGCGCTCGGGCCCACCGGCACCGGCCGGCGCGCGCTCGTCGAGAAGCTGCTGCACGATCAGGCCGACGAGGAAGCACCGCCGTCCGACTGGTGCTATGTGAACAACTTCGACGACCCGCGCACGCCCCGGGCGCTCGAACTCCCGGCCGGCCGCGGCTGCGACCTGAAGGAGGACCTCGATCGGTTCATTGAAGAGGTGAAGACCGCACTGCCCGCGACCTTCGAGAGCGAGGAGTATCAGTCGCGGCAGCAAATGATTCAGGAGGAGGTGCGCCAGGAGCAGGAAGAGCAGCTGGAAGCCCTCCAGGAGCGTGCCCGCGACGAGGGCGTCGCGCTCATGCGGACGCCGAACGGCTTCGCCTTCGCGCCCATTCACGAGGGCGAAGTGATCTCGCGGGAAGATATGGAGGCGATGCCGGAGGAGGAGCGCGAGCGCGTCCAAGACCGGATTGAGGAGTTCCAGCAGGAGTTGCAGGACATTCTGCGCAAGGTGCCGGAACGCCAGCGGGAAGCGCGCGATCGCATTCACGACCTGAACCGCGAGATGGCCCGCTACACTGTCGATGACCTCATCGAGACACTCAAGGGGAAGTACGAGGCCCTCGACGCGGTGGTCGACTTCCTCGACGCGGTGCGCGAGGACATCATCGACAACGTGGAGCCCATTGTGAGCTACGCGACCGGCGGGAGCGGTCAGGGGCAAGGGCAACCCATGCAGCAGCGGCAGCAAGACGTAAGCACCGCATTCGGCGGATCGGGGCCGTGGCGTCGCTATCGCGTCAACTTGATCGTCGACCACAGCGACGAGGACGGCGCGCCGGTGGTGTTCGAGGACAACCCGAACTACCAGAATCTCGTCGGCGAGGTCGAGCAGATCGCGCAGATGGGCGCCCTCGTCACCGACTTCAACCTAATTCGCCCTGGTGCGCTGCACAAGGCCAACGGAGGCTACCTCATCGTCGAGGCCCGGAAGCTGCTGCTTCAGCCGTATGCGTGGGAAGGCCTCAAGCGGGCGCTGCAGGGCACCGAGATCCGCATCGAATCGACCCGGCAGGCGCTGGGCTTGATGAGCACGGTCACGCTGGAGCCCGACCCCATTCCCCTGGACGCGAAAATTGTGCTCGTGGGCGAGCGGTACCTCTATTACCTTTTGGAGGCGCTCGACCCCGATATGGCCGAGCTCTTCAAAGTGATGGCCGACTTCGACGACGAAATGGACCGTACCGACAACCAGGATCGGTACACGCACCTGCTGGCGACCATCGTGCAGGAAGAAGACTTGCGCCCACTCGCCCCCTCGGCCGTGGCCCGCACCGTCGACCGCAGCGCGCGGCTCGTGGGCGACACCGAAAAGCTGAGCGCGCATATGCAGTCGATCACCGACCTGCTGCGGGAGTCGAGCTACTGGGCCGGTCAAGACGACGCCGATGTGGTGACTGCCGAGCACGTGCAGCAGGCCATCGACGCGCAGATTCATCGCGCGGACCGGCTCCGCGAAAAAACACAAGAGTCCATCGAACGGGATACGCTGTACATCAGCACCGAGGGCACGGAGACCGGGCAGATCAACGGCCTGTCGGTGTTGCAGCTCAATAACTTCTCGTTTGGCCGTCCGAACCGGATCACGGCGCGCGTGCGGCTCGGGAAGGGTGAAATCGTCGATATCGAGCGCGAGACGGCGCTCGGCGGCCCGCTCCACTCGAAGGGGGTCTTGATCCTCTCGGGCTTCCTGAGCGGCCGCTATGCCCCGAACCAGCCGCTCTCCTTGCAGGCCAGCCTCGTCTTCGAGCAGTCGTACGGCGGGGTGGACGGCGACAGCGCCTCTTCGGCCGAGCTGTACGCGTTACTGTCGGCGATCGCCGAGGTA
>JAAAPH010000477.1 GCA_009908415.1 Bacteroidota bacterium | reverse complement strand
TGGTCAGATCGGCCTGCAGATCCTCCACGATTTGCGGGACATCCGACGCGTCGTGCGCCTCCACGTAGACCTGCCCGACGGTCGACTTCTCGCGACGCGGGACGACGTTGTAGTAGACGATGGGGTTGTCGCGCCCCACGTTGGCCGCATAGCGCCGCACGTCGTCGCGCCCCTGAAGGAGCCGCTCCACACGCCAGACGGCGCGGTCCGTGGCGTCGAGGCGGTGTCCCTCCGGGAGCGTTACGTTCACGAGGAACTGCGGCTTGCCGGCCTCGGGGAAGAACGACACGCCCACGAGCGGAAACAGGCTCACGCTCCCGGCAAACGCGACGAGCGCGATCCCCAGCACCCCCACCGGATGGGCGAGCGCCCACGTCAGGCTCCGCCGGTACGGCCCGTCCACCTGCCGCTGCAACCAGCGCATCAGCGGCCCGCTCACGGAACGGATGAGTAGCGAGTCGCGAGTGGCGAGTGGTTCATCGTTCTCACGCCCCCTTTCTCCCGAACGCCCATCCTCCCGTTCGCCCACACCCTCATTCCCCCGACGTCCTCCGAGCCAGCGGCTGGCCAGGAGTGGCGTGAGCGTGAGGCTCACGAGGAGCGAGGCCACCAGCGCCAGGATCACCGTCACCGGCAGGCTGCGGATGAAGTCGCCGCTGCCGCTCTGCACGAGCACGATGGGCAGGAATGCGAGGATGCTCGTCACCGACGTGCTGATGACGGCCCAGCCCACCTCGCTCGTGCCCTTCAGCACCGCATCGATGGCGCCGAGGCCCTTCCGCCGGTAGCGCGCCACGTTCTCGGTGATCACGATGGCGTCGTCCACCAAGAGCCCCAATGCGATGACGAGGCCGACGATGGAGATCTGCTGCAGGCCGTAGCCGGTGAGGTCGAGCCCCCAGATGGCCATCAGGATGGAGAGCGGGAGGGCGCACATTACGATGACGGACGCCCGGACGCCGAGTGCCAGCAGGATGACGCCGCCCACGAGCAGGATACCCTGCAGGAGGTTGGCAAAGAAGCCGTTCACGCGCTGATCCACGCTCTCGGCCTGGTCGAATACCTCGTGCATCGCGATGCCCGTCGGCAGCGCCTCGGCGCGGAACGTGTCGAGCGCGGCCTTCACGCCATCCAGCACGTCGAAGATGTTCTCGCCCTCGCGCTGGGTCACCGTCACGAATACGGCGCGCTGCCCGTTGAAGCGGGCGCGGTGCGTCTCGTCGCCCGGCTGCAGGGCCACCGTCGCCACGTCGCCGAGGCGCACGAGCCCGTTCGCCGAGCGCCCGACGATGGTCTCTTCGATGTCGCCGATCGAGGCGTAGTCGCCCGTCGTCTGGATGTTGAAGCGGCGCGGGCCGACGTCCACGTCGCCGCCTGGCAGGTCCTGCGCCTCGGCCTGCACGGCGCCCATCACCTGATCCAGCGTGATGCCCGTCTGGCGGAGCTGCTCCAGGTCGAGCCCCACGCGCACCTCCTGCTCCGGGTACGCCCACGTGTCGGCCGTCTTCACCCCGTCCACGCGCTCGACGGCCTGCTCCAGCCGCTCGGCCGCGTCCTGCATCTGCTTATACGGCGCTTCCTCCGCGACGAGGGCGACCTGGTACACCGTGACACTCGTCGTCGTGAACAGGTTGACGTCGACCGTCCGCACGCCCTCGGGCAGCGTCTCGCGCACGCCGCCCACCGCCTGGTCGACGTCCTCCTTCGCGTCATCCGGATCGACGCTCGCGAGGAAGTCGACGGCGATCACGGCCACCCCATCCTGGATGGTCGACTCGATACGGTCGATGTCTTCGACCTCGTTGATGCGCTCCTCCAGCGGATCGACGACGAGCTGCTCGACGTCCTGCGGGCTTGCGCCGGGATACACGGCGATCACGCGCACCGTCGATGTGTCGAACTGCGGATCCTCCGACCGCGGCATGGTGAGAACGCTGACGAGGCCCAGCAGCGCGAGCAGCACGAGCACGATGCCCGCAAACGGGGCGTTTTGGATGGCAAGACGGGGAAGTTTCATTGTTGAATGTCGATTTTCGAGTGTCGATTGGGGAATAGGGTGGAGAAAATTCGACTGTCGTCAATCGTCATTCGCCACTTGGACAGCTTCTCCATCACGAAGACCAACAGCCCCCGTCGTCACCACCTGCGCGCCGGGCGCGAGGCCATGGTCCAGCACGACCGTCGCGTCGAGCATCTCGGCGATGCGGACGGGCGTGCGCTGCACCTCCGCTTCGGGCGTGGAATCGACGGTGAACACGACGCCGTCCCGCCCGTCGCCCTCCACGAGCGCCGCGGCCGGAACCGCGACGTACGCGGCCGTCGCCGACGGCTGGAGCCGGGCCGCCGCGATGAAGCCCGACTTGAGCGGCAGGTCGGTGGCGCCGACGGTCAGTTCGACCTCGAATGTGCCCGTCCGCGGATCGGCGGCGTCGGCGACCTCCGTGACGCGGGTCGCGACGGGCCGATTCGGGTGGGCATTGAACGTCACCTGCGCGCTGTCGCCCACGGCGAGGCGCATCACGTCGCGCGCCGCGAGGCCGACGCGCACCACCCACCCGCGGCTGCTGGCGCCGAGCGTGAGGATCGGCCGTCCCGGCGCCACCACCTCGCCCGCTTCGGCGCGCCGCTGCAGGATGCGGCCGGCGGCCGGCGCCTGAATCACCGCGTACTGCCGATTGAAGCGCGCCGCCTGCTGCCGCGCCGCGGCCACCTCGACGGCCGTGCGGGCGTCTTCCAGGTCTTCGAGCGTGGCCACCGAGTCGCGGTGCAGCCGCTCGGTCCGCGCGAGATCGCGCTCGGCTTTTTCGAGCGCCGCCGTGGCCTCCATCACCCGCGCCTCGATCTCGGACAGGTTGAGCTGCGCGAGCCGCTGTCCAGCGCGCACGGCCTCGCCTTCGTCCACAAAGATGCGGTCGATGACGCCGTCGATCTTGAAACTGAGCGGGATCTCGGCCTTCGACGCGAGCCGCCCGCTCGCGCGGAGGGGCAGCGCCTGGGTGCGAGCCACGGCCGTGGCCACCTCGACCCGCGGCAGCGGCGGCGGATCAGCGGGCGGATCGGCCGACGCGCCACAGCCGACCCACAGGACAGCGAAACTTAGGGCAGGGAGGAGCGGATACAGCAAGCGGTGAATCATAACGATACGGGTCATGGAGGAGTGGCAGCGGGGGAACGCGGCTACTGGACGCGGAAGCGGATCGTGTCGCGCGGTGCGGCGAGGCGGAATGCGGCCTCGACGAAGTCGGGTCGACCGAGGCGGGCGCGGGCATCGTTCGAGAAGCCAAACGGCTCGCTCGGCGCGCCGAAGAGGTTCGTGTCGAGCGTGCCGTCGTCGTCCTCGTCGTGATAGGCGCTGGCGGCGTAGCGGCCCCACGGCAGCGCATCGACCGTCCAGACGACCGTGCCGTCTACGATGGATGCCGCCGTAGCGCGCTCGAAGGATTCGTCTCCGCCCGCGCCCGCGAAGGCGGACGCCGTGGCGTCGAGGCGGATGCGAGCCGGGCCGTCATCGGTCTCGAAGCCCGTCACGATGACGACGAGCGTGCCCGTGCTATCGGGCGTCTGCGCGGGGGCCGGGCTGGCGAGCAGGACGAGGAGAAGCGGGAGGATAAAGCGCATGGTGATGTGGATTGGTGATTGAGGCGAGCGTTGGATAGGAGCAGGGGGAATCAGAGGCCGGCGGCGAACTGTAGCTCGGCGAGGCGGGTGAGGAGCTCGAACCGCGTGATGCTCAGGTTGAGCGCGGCGTCGGTGAGCGTGGTGCGCGCGTCGAGGAAGGTGACGGGGTTGGCGCGGCCCTCCTCGGCGCGGCGGTTCGTGATGCGGAAGCTCTCGCGGGCAGCACGGACGCGGGCCGTGGCCGTCTGAAGCGAACGCTGGGCGACCTGTACGTCGTCCCAGGCCGACAGCACCTGCTGCCGGATGCGACGCGCCGTCTCCGCGCGCTGGGTGCGCAGGCGCCGGGCCGTGAGCGCGGCCTGCTCGGTGCGCGCCGCGTCCGTGAAGCCGTTGAAGAGGTTCCACCGCAGCACGACGGACCCTATCACGAACGGCCGGTCGCCCGTGACGCCGTACGACGTGCCCTGGATGCCGCCATCGACGGCCAGCGACACCTCCGGCAGAAAGGCGCTCTGCGCGAGCCGGCGCTCGTCGTCTGCGGCTTCGGCGGCCGCCTGCAGCGCCTCCAGCTCCGGACGCTGTGGGCCCTCCACCCCCGATGGCATCGGGGCTCCACCGGACCCTGCGGCGGGCTGCAGCGCAGCTCGGAGCGGCGCCATCACCCGGGCCGTTTCCTGCACCACGAGGTCACGGGCCGGCACGCGGGCCGTGTCGAGCGGCGCGCCCAGCGGACGGTTCACGAGAACGTTCAACTGCCGGCGGGCGCGGTCGTAGCGGGCGCGGGCCTCGGCGCGTTGCTGCCGCACGTCGAGCGCCTCAGCCTCCGCGCGAAACACAGCGTCCTGCGTGACGGCGTTGGCCGCGTAGAGCCGCTCGTTCGTGCGCCGGTTCTCGGCCACGAGCCGCTCGGCCGCGTCGAGGATG
>JAAAPH010000323.1 GCA_009908415.1 Bacteroidota bacterium | reverse complement strand
TTCTCGATGACGGCCTCGTACAGTTCGGCTTTCGCGTCCTTCAGGTCGCTCTTCCGGGTCGTGACGTCGTCGTAGCGGCTCAGGTAGTCGTACAGCACGTCCAACTCCGCGAAGATGCCCTCCGGGTCGTCCACGCCTTTCGTCCACTCACGGGTGCCAAAGTTCGTCTTCGTGATGGCGTACGCCTGCTCATGCAGCGGCGAGCCCTCGTCAAAGGCCGCCAGTGCCTCGTCTTTCAGCTCCTGCACGCGGTCCTGCACGTTGCCCTTCGTCACGCCGCGGCTGCCTTCCAGCCCGTCCAGCGCCTCGCCCTCGCCGGTGTGCGCCTCTTCAAACTCGTCCAGGGCTTGCTGCGCCTCGTCCAGGCGTCCCTGTTGCCGCTCGATGGCGGCCTGCTCGTCGGGGAAGTAGCGCGCGATGAGTAGCGACGGCGGGATGAGTTCGCCAACATATTCCTTTTTGGTGCGCCCGCGGCCCACCGAAAAATCGGCCGTCTCGCCATCGTAGGCAGTGCGGATGGTCCGTCCGGCGTCCCAGCCGTCCTGGGCGATGATGTACACGTCGTCCTGCATCGTCTCCTGCCAGAAGTCCATGAGCCGCTGGTAGACGGCGTAGCGGTTGACGAGCGGCACGCCCGCGAACCGCTCCAGCAGGTCCTCCGAGAGCGTTTCGATGAACGCCTTCGGATTGGCCCCGACGCTCAGGCCGCGCATCGTGGGCTCATGCGCTTCGCGCCAGGCCTGCGTGCGTTCCTGCACCGTGGCCGCGAACGCCTGGAAGTCCAGGTGATTGAGGATCGTCGGCTTGACCTCGCGGGCCGGGACCTCTGCGTGACTGTAGCCGGGGCGGGCCGGAGAGAACAGATCGCTCCGAAGGTTCCGGAAGACCGTCCAGTAGCGCTCCAGATCGTCCAGGTCTGCGTTCGGGATGCCGCCCTTCAGGTGCGCCTCCAGGTCGTGGATGTCCTCATCTCCGTCGCGTCGATGTAGCGCGGGATGTTGAGGTTAAAGTCGTTCGCCTCGATCTCCGGCATCGGCACGAAGCGCGCATAGCCGTCCACCGCCTTCCGCTCGGTAAAGACGTCCACAATCTTGTGGATGTCGCGCTCGCGCAGGCGGTTCTTGTTGCCGTCCTTGCGGAAGCCCCGGCTCGCGTCAATCATAAAGACGCCCGGCTCGGCCTGGCCCTTCGCCTGCCCGTTGCCAAAGAGGTCACTCTGCGGCCCGCTGTGCCCGTTCGTCGGCAGCGACCGCGACTTGTCGATCACGAGAATGCACGCCGGAATGCCCGTGCCGTAGAACAGGTCCGGCGGCAGCCCGATGATACCTTCGATGAGCTGGTGCTTGAGCAGCGACCGCCGGATATCGGCCTCGGCATTCCCGCGAAAGAGCACGCCGTGGGGCAGGATGACCGCCGCCCGGCCCGTGCCCTTGAGCGATTTGATGATGTGGAGCAGGAACGCATAGTCGCCGCGGCGCGAGGGCGGCACGCCGTGCGTTTGGAAGCGATTGTACTCGTCGTCTTCCGGCTTCAGCCCGTTGCTCCACGACTTGTACGAGGCGGATTGGCGACCGCGAAGTCGAAGCGCTTGAGGCGGCCGTCGTCTTCGGTCCAGTGCGGCGAGGCGAGCGTGTTGTCCTGCCAGATCTCCGCGGTCGGGTTGTCGTGCAGGATCATGTTCATCTTCGCGAGCGCCGCCGTCGCGTTATCCATTTCCTGCCCGTAAAGCGACAGGTCGCCCTCGGCCTCATCGGCCACCTTAAGCAGCAGCGAGCCCGAGCCGCAGGTTGGATCATATACGGTCTGGCTCGCGGGCGCATCCTCCGGTAGCCCGACGACCTTCGCCAGCACCCGCGACACTTCCGCCGGAGTGTAGAACTGCCCCTTCGACTTGCCGGACTCGGTGGCGAAGTGGCGCATGAGGTACTCGTACGCGTCGCCGAGCAGGTCGTCGCCCGTCACGCGGTTGTCGCTCAGGTCGCCGATCTCCTTGCTGCCTTTCAGAGCGACCATGTCGTCGAACGAGCCGCCGTCGGGCACCTGGATCAGGGCATACGGGTCGCCGGCGTACTTGTCGGAGACATACTTGACGAAGAGCAGAGTGAGGACGTAATCCTTGTACTGCGAGGCATCCATGCCGCCGCGCAGCTCGTCACAGCTTTTTCAGAGCGAGCTGTAGAGCTCAGACTTCTTAACGGCCATGCTTGGGAGGGGGTAATAGAAGGGTGCATCCAGTGAAGTGATCGGCGCGCAGAGGCCGCATTAATTATAAGCCGCCGTGGCGCCCGACGTGGCGGGCAGAAAGGAAGGCCCGTGTCGCCGCATACAAACAACGCAAACCACGCCACGAACGCAACGTGCGCAATGCACGCAATGAGCGCTCTCAACGCAACACCTGCAACGAGAGCACATCGCCCAATGAGTCCAGCGAATGCAGGTCACGAATACCGGCCCGCCGCGCTACATAGCCTGGTGGAGGGAGGAACAGAGGATCGACAGGGCGGAACGAAACGTTGCCACCGCATCAAACCAGTGAGGGGTAACACCGAGCAAAAAATGCGCAGGATAAATGTGCGATTGGCTTGAAAGCCAGACGCCGGGCTACCTTCTCGATGAAATATGGGAGTACGAGCTGAGACGCATGATACAACAGCAAAGACAGGCGGCTACGGCTAAGGGCAGCATCATAAGCTCCCGCCTAGTCATGCAGGGACCAAATTCCACGCGGCGTCCGCACAGATTGTGAAGGGGGCAGATTCGGAAATTCCGTATCCTTCTCCGTATCCACCCATAAAATAAAAAGGCCTAAGCTCTTGGCAAGTAAAAGCTTAGGCCGAATCGTTGGCGGTCCGGACGGGACTCGAACCCGCGACCTCTGCCGTGACAGGGCAGCATTCTAACCAACTGAACTACCGGACCAAATGGGGATTGCTTTGGAAGCGTAGCAAAGGCGATTGTTCCTCCTTCTCACGCGGTCGCCCAATATAGGTCCGGCGCTTGGCTGAATGCAAGGCCTCCGGCTGTGAACAATCTTGGAAGATCCCTCAGAAGGGCCAAAGACGCCCGGCGCGAAGCGGGGTCATCCCTGCGGCGGGAGGCGATGCAGGACGTAGAAGGGAGCCAGTCCCAACGCCGTTGCGAAAATGGAAAGTAAAATACCGATCTCAATCATGGCGTACGTACAATTTTACGAGTCGAATATACGTAAGAAAGTAATTATGAACCAAAGAAGCGCGTGCACACGCACAGGCCGGTGCGCTTGTACGTCTTTTCAAAGAGTGCGCCGGCTTTGCCGCGTTCCGGTGCTTGGATGGGTACGACAGTTATCGGCAGGGAACGCGTTGAGTTGAGCGCAGGCGCTTGTTATTTCCAGGGGCGACCGAGATACTACTTCTGCCGGACCCCCGGTGCGCCAAATCTTGATAACGGCCCACGCGCACGAACATGAAGACAGCAACGGATTTATCGGATCCCGCCGCGACGGCGGATCGGCTCATGGCGGCGGGGCACACGGAGGCGGCGGCGCAGAGGCTGGCCACCCACTTTGCCCGGGCCCGGGCGGCGCTCGGCGATGCGGCGGGAGCGGCCGCTCCCATCGCGTTTTTCGTGCCCGGCCGCATCGAGGTGCTCGGCAAGCACACCGACTATGCCGGGGGCAGCAGCGTAACCTGCGCGACCGAGCGGGGCTTCTGCGTCGTCGCTGTGCCCGGCCCCGATCGCCCCCTGCGCATCACGCGCGCCGCCACGGGCGAAACGGTGGAGACGGTCGTTGGGCCGGACGTCGAGCCGCCTGTCGGGCACTGGGCCAACTATCCGCTGACCGTCGTGCGGCGGCTGGCTCGCAACTTCGGGGGCGCGTTGCGGGGCGGGGCCATCGCCTTCTCCAGTACGCTGCCGCCGGCGGCCGGGATGAGCAGCTCCAGCGCCATGGTCGTCGCGTTCTTCTTGGTGCTGCGGGCCCTGAACGACCTCACGGAGCACCCCCTGCACCGCGCGCATCTGCAGTCGCCGGAGGCCGTGGCCCAGTACCTGGGCGCGGTGGAGAGCGGCCAGCCGTTCGGGCCGCTGGCGGCGCAGGACGGCGTGGGTACCTTCGGCGGCAGCGAGGACCACACCGCCATTTTGTGCGCGGCGCCGGGCGAGCTCCGGCGGTTCCGCTATTGCCCGGTTCGGTTCGAGGAGGCTGTGTCGCTGCCGCCGGGGTTCCGCTTCGTCGTGGGCGTGAGCGGCGTGACGGCCGAGAAGACGGGCGCGGCGCAGGAGCGCTACAACCGAGCCTCCCGGCGTGCCCAAGCCACAATCGAGGCGTGGCGTGCATCCACCGGGCGCGACGACCCGCACCTCGGGGCGGCCATGGCGGCGCCGGACTTTTCCTTCGAGGCCCTGCGCGCCGCTCTTCGCGCCTCGGCCCCCGATCCCGACCCCTTAATCCAGCGCGCGGAGCACTTTTTCGTCGAGAATCAGGAGGTCATCCCTGCGGCCGTGACCGCGCTCCGCACAGAAGACTGGGCGGCATTCGGGGACGTTGTGGACCGATCGCAGCGCGCGGCAGCGGAGCTCTTGGGCAATCAGGTGCCGGAGACGAACTTCCTGGCCCGCGCGGCTCGGAAGCACGGCGCCGTGGCGGCTTCATCGTTCGGCGCAGGGTTCGGCGGAGCCGTCTGGGCACTCGTCGGCCGCGACGAGGCCGACGCGTTTCGCGAGAAGTGGGCCGCGGCATACGCCAACGCGTTTCCGGACCGGGCCGATGGCGCGCGCTTCTTCATCGAGCGTCCGGGGCCGGCCGCATTGGCCCTTTAGCGGGGCGGTGAGCCGGTCTCCCGCAGTCTCCAACCGAGGCCGCCGTTACCCCTACCTGGCGTCGGCGCCCACCTCATCGCCCGCCGGTTCGGTCTCGGACGCAGGAAGACGCGTGAACGTGAGCTTTGGCCAGAGGGCGACGATGCCGCTGAGCGTAGCAACAGCGACCCCGGCGAAGAGACCGCCGAGGGCAAAGCGGCTGTACAAGACGAAGCCCGTGGCAAAGAGCAGGCTGTAGATGCCCACCGCGCCCAGCGCCGCGCAGGTCAAGGCATAGGGCAGGTCCGATTCCGTTTCGCCCTCCAGGTCGAGTCCGCGCTCTTTGGCGCGGCGGAAGACAGGCTCCCACCCCGGGCCGCCCGGCTTCACCTTCTGGTAGAACCGGATGAGCGTTTCGTCGTCGGTTGGGCGCGTGAGGTACGTCACGGCGAGCCAGGCGGCGGTCGTCGCAATCACGATGAAGATCAGCCGCTCCCAGTCCGTGTAGCCGCCGCCCATCCAGCCGAAGGAGCCGGCCGCCTGAAAGTAGACGGCGATGCAGAACGAGACGATCATGGCCGTCAGCTCCGTCGCCGCATTGATGCGCCACCAGAACCAGCGCAGGAGGAAGAGCAGCCCCGTGCCCGCGCCGATCTGCAGGATGATGTTGAAGACCTGCAGCGCGTTTTCGAGGATGAGCGCCAGTGCGCACGACACGACCATCAGCACGACGGTGCACAGGCGCCCAACCCACACGAGTTGCTTCTCGGATGCGTCGGGGTTGATGAAGCGGTCGTACACGTCGTTCACGATGATGGAGGAGCCCCAGTTCACCTGGGTCGACATCGTGGACATGTAGGCGGCGGCGAGGGAGGTGACGACGAGCCCGAGCAGCCCCGGGGGCAGCAGCGAGAGCATCGCGGGGTACGCCATGTCGTTCTGCACGACGCGATCCGGCATGTGCGGAAACTGATCCCGAATCGAGGCGAGGTCAGGGAAGACGACGAGCGAGGCCAGCGCCACGAGGATCCACGGCCAGGGGCGCAGCGCGTAGTGGGCGCCGTTGAAGAGGAGCGTAGCGCCCACGGCGTTCTTCTCGTCCTTGGCCGAGAGCATGCGCTGCACGAGGTAGCCGCCCCCGCCGGGCTCGGCCCCGGGATAGTACGAGGCCCACCACTGCACCGCAATCGGGATGATAAAGACCGGCATCATCTGCTCCCACGTCATGGTGGCGAACGAGGGCCAGAAGTCGAGCGCGGGCTGGACGTTTTCGTGGGCGAGCAGGTTTTCCAATCCGCCCACCTCGGGGAGCGTCAGCAGGTACCACGCCGCGCCGATCGAGCCCGCCATCGCCAGCGCAAACTGGATGAGGTCGGTGAGGATCACGCCGGTGAGCCCCCCGAGGGCGCTGTAGACCATTGTCACTGAAGCCGCCACGATCACGACCTCTAGCGGTGAGAGCCCGAGCATCACGCCGCCGATCTTAATGGCGGCCAGCGTGACGGAGGCCATGATGATAATGTTGAAGAGAATGCCGAGGTATGCCGCCCGAAACCCGCGTAGAAAGGCCGCAAGCCGGCCCGAATAGCGCAGCTCGTAGAATTCGACATCGGTAAAGACGCCGGAGCGGCGCCATAGCTTCGCGTAGAGAAACACGGTCAGCATACCCGTCAGTAGGAACGCCCACCACGTCCAGTTGCCCACCGTGCCCGTGGAGCGCACGATGTCGCTCACCAGGTTGGGCGTGTCGGTCGAGAACGTGGTAGCGACCATCGAGATGCCCAGCAACCACCACGGCATCCGTTGCCCGCCCAAGAAGAACGAGCTGAAGTCCTTGCCCGCCCGCTTCGACACCGACAGCCCGATGATGAGCGAGACGGTGAAGAAGGCGACCATGATGACCCAGTCGATCGTCGTTAGCTCCATGGGGGCGTCCGTGGGATAGATGAGCCGGTACAGAGGGGAGTCGATTGGCGCGTGATGGCACAGCCGCCAAGCGCACGAGGTGCCGCCTTTCGATGGTAACGCTACGGGCGGGCAAATGCCAGTCTGAACCCGCTGCAACGCGATCTCGGTTGCAATGGTCGCCCGGAAGACTTGTGATCGGCTGGGAGAACTCCGTTTTTATCAGGCATCAGGAGGAAAGGCGTCGTCGCCTCCTTGAACGCATGCCACTCCTTGGATTCAACGCCCTGCGTCCTATGCACTTTACAACACGGCATTTCGTCTGCGGTCTTGTAGTCGTCGCGCTCGGATGGATCATCGGCTCGGTGGGTCCAGTGCACGGGCAGGACGGGCCGCCCGCCGACCCGCCCAACATTCTCTGGCTGAGCGCGGAAGACCTCAGCCCCCGCCTCGGCACGTACGGCGACCCGGTCGCCCAGACCCCGCACCTCGACCGGCTCGCCGAGCAGGGCGTCCGCTACACGCACGCCTTCACCACGGCGGGCGTCTGCGCGCCCAGCCGCGCCGCCATCATCACGGGTATGTACCAGAACGGCATCGGCGCGCACCACATGCGGACCACGCGTCAGGGGCCGGGGCTGCCCACCCCGTACCACGCCGTGCCGCCGCCCTACGTGAAGGCCTTTCCTGAGTACCTACGCGCAGCTGACTACTTTGCCACCAACAACCGGAAGACGGACTACCAGATTGGCGAGCCGTCCACCGTGTGGGACGCCTCCAGCGGCGAGGCCCACTGGCGCGACCGCCCGGATCCCGATCAGCCGTTCTTTGCCGTCTTCAACTTTGGCGTCACGCACGAGAGCCAACTGTTTGGCGACGACGAAAACACCACGACCGACCCCGCCGAGGTCGAGGTGCCGCCGTACTACCCGGACACGCCCGACGTGCGCCAGGAAATCGCGCGTCATTACGACAACATCGCGCGGCTCGACGAGCAGGTTGGCGAGATGCTCGACCAACTGGAGGCCGACGGCCTAGCCGATGAGACGATCGTCGTCTTCTGGGGCGACCATGGCGACGGCCTGCCCCGGGCCAAGCGGTGGCTGTACGACTCGGGCATCCGCGTGCCGCTCATCGTGCACGTGCCGGAGGCGTACCGCGAGTGGGCCGGCATCGGCGCGCCGGGCTCGACGAATGACGAGCTCGTGAGCCTGATGGACCTCGGGCCCACGATGCTTTCCCTCGCCGGCGCCGACATCCCGCAGCACATGAACGGGCGCGCCTTCCTCGGGCCGAAAGCTAGCCCGGCGCCGGAGTACGTGTTCGGCGCGCGCGACCGCATCGACACGGTCTACGACATGGTGCGCTCGGCGCGCGGGCCGCGCTACCACTACATCCGTAACGGCTATCCCCGGCAGCCCTATGTGCAGACCGTCGCATATCGGAACCAGGTCGACGTGATGCAGGAGCTGCTTCGCCTGCACGCGGCCGGCGAGCTGGAGGGTGCCGAGACGCTGTGGATGCGCGACCGGCGGCCGCCCGAGGAGCTCTATGACACGGAGGCCGATCCGCACGAGGTGAACAACCTGGCCGATGATCCCAATTATCAGGACGTGCTCCAGCGGATGCGCCGCGCTACGGACGCGTGGATGGAATCGATCGATGACCTCGGCACCGTGTCCGAGGTCGCGATGGTGCGGCGCATGTGGCCCAACATGCAGCAGCCCCAGACCCATGCGCCGCTCATTCTTCCGCGCCGCACGACGGATCTGGACGGGTGGCGCGGGCCGCTCGATGGGCCCTCCGAGGTGGTCATCTACTCGCCCACGCAGAACGCCTCCATCGAGTACAAGACGACGCCCGATGGGCGGTGGCAGCTCTACACGGGCCCGTTGCATCTCTCAGAGACGACCACCATTCAGGCTCGGGCCATTCGCTACGGCTACGAGCATAGCGAAGTCACCACGGCCACCTTTAGATTCCAGTAGCCAGCTCGAAAGCAGGTCTATAGGGGACGCCTCAACACCATTTCTCTCAGGACGGATTATTGGGGAGAGCGCTCATGAAGCAGAAAGCCTTGCACCCGCACCTTGTCATAGGCTGGATCGCGTGTTTGGTCTTGGTCGTCGGGGCCGTACCCACTTACGGGCAAACGTCAGTGTCGGGCCTCCCGATCGCGCCGGATCTGTTGCAGGACCCTTGGCCGGCGCAATGGATCGCCCCCCCGGAAGCGGACGGTCAGGCGTTTGGCGTGTACCACTTTCGCCGAAGTGTGGAGCTGGAAGCTCGGCCGGACTCGTTTGTTGTGCACACCTCTGGGGACAACCGGTACCAGCTCTTCGTGAATGGCATCCTCGTTCGTAAGGGGCCGTCCCGGGGTGAAATCCCGCACTGGCGTTTCGAGACGACCGATCTGGCGCCGCACCTGCAGCCGGGAACGAACGTGATCGCGGCCGTCGTCTGGAATTTCGCGGAGCACCGGCCGGTCGCGCAGCACACGTACGAGACGGGCTTCATCCTGCAGGCGGGGGCCGGGGCGCCGCCTGCGGTGAACACCGACGGCCGGTGGCGGGTGACGCAGAACATGGCGTACGCGCCGATCCCACGGCGTGCGATGGCCATCGACGGCTATCTCGTGGTGGGGCCTGGTGAGGACGTGCGCGGCGGTCGCTACCCGTGGGGCTGGACCAAGGTCGAATTTGACGACAGCGACTGGCCGCAGGCGCGCACGCTCCGCCCGGGCATGCCGAAAGCCGGGCCGCGCGCGACGGGCATCTACGCGGCATGGAAGCTCGTGCCGCGCTCGATTCCCCGCATGGAGGAGCAGAGGCAGCGCTTCGCGGCGGTCGATCGCACGCGGGGCGTTGACGCCACGGATGGGTTCCTAACGGGCGGCGACCCACTGGTCATCCCGGCCCACACCGAGGCGACGCTGCTTCTCGATCAGGAGCGGCTCACGACAGCGTACCCGGCTTTCACGATGAGTGGCGGCACCGGGAGTCGCGTGAAGGTCACTTACGGCGAGGCGCTCTACGACGAGGGCGGCCGCAAGGGCAACCGCGACACCATCGCGGGCAAAACCATCCGCGGCTACCACGACGTGTTTCGGCCGGACGGCGGCTCGGGGCGCACCTTCCGTCCGCTCTGGTGGCGCACCTTCCGCTACGTGCAGCTCGACATTACGACCGGCCCGGAGCCGCTCCGCCTGACCGACGTCCACAGCATCTCGACCATGTACCCCTTCGAGGAAAACGCGTCGTTCACGAGCAGCGACCCGACGCTCGGGCGCATCTGGAACGTCGGGTGGCGCACGGCGCGGGTCTGCGCGAACGAGACGTACTTCGACACGCCCTACTGGGAGCAGCTTCAGTACGTGGGCGACACGCGCATCCAGGCGCTCATCTCGCTCTACGTCGACGGCGACGATCGGCTCATGCGGAAGGCCATCCGGGCGTACGACCACTCCCGCGTCTCCGAAGGGCTCACCGCGAGCCGGTACCCGTCGCACGAGGAGCAGTTCATCGGGCCGTACTCGCTGCTCTGGATCACGATGGTCCACGACTACTGGATGCATCGCGACGATCCGGCCTTTGTGCGCTCGTTTTTGACGCCCATCCGCGGCATCGTCGAGTGGTACGCGCAGCACATCGACGAAACCGGGCTTGTCGGGCCCGTGCCGTGGTGGAACTTCGTCGACTGGTCGTATGAAACCGGGATCCCGCCCGGCGCCGACGACGGGCACTCCACCGTCATCTCGCTCCAGTTTGCGTACGTGCTCGACTACGCCGCCGAGCTGGCCGCGGCCTTCGACCGGGCCAGCGACGCGCGGTACTACCGGACCCTGTCGGCCTCCCTCAAAGAGGCGGTGCGCTCTCGGGCCTGGGACGCCGAGCGCGGGCTCCTCGCCGACACGCCTGCCCAAGAGACCTTCAGCCAACACGCCAACATCCTGGGCGTGCTAACCGGTCTGTTCGAGGAGCGCAATCTGGCCGCTCGGGGGGCGACACAGGCCGTGACCGATCACGACGTGATGGAGCGCGTCCTGGCCGATCCGTCGCTCGTGCCGGCGACGTACTACTTCAGCTTTTACTTGCACCGGGCCATGAAACAAGCCGGACTGGGCGACCGCTACATCGAACAGCTTGAACCGTGGCGTGAGATGCTTGCGCGGGGGCTGACGACGTTCGCCGAGGAGCCGGACCCCACCCGCTCGGACAGCCACGCGTGGAGCGCCCATCCGAACTACCACATGCTGGCGCTCATCGCGGGCATCCGCCCGTCCGCGCCGGGCTTTGCGGCGGTGCGCATCGCCCCCGCGCTCGGCCCGCTCGATGCCGTCGAGGCCACCGTGCCACACCCCGAGGGGGCCATCCGGGTCCAGTTGAAGCGCACAGGCTCCGAGGGCCTCCGCGGTCAAGTGACGCTTCCGGAAGGGCTCGCAGGCACGTTCGAGTGGCAGGGCCAAACGATCGCCCTCGACGGCGGCACGCAACCGATTGACCTCCAGTAGCGCACAGGCACCGAGCGTTGGCCGAAGAGCGCGAGCTGTCTGCCGCAGGTTAGGCGCGCCGGACGTCGATTCGGTCCCGGACTAGCGGCGGGCCGCCTGGTGGGCCACGGCGCTGTAGTACCCTTCGACCACGTCCCGGCGAATGGAAGGCCGGTTGGTCGTCCACGTCTTCTTGTCTTCCGCTCGGGTCAGCGGGCGAAAGCGGTCGATGGCCATGTCGCAGTTGGTGTCGAGGGCAACGATCTTGCTCACGACGGGAACGCGGTGCAACCCGCTCCGCGAGCGGAGGGTAATGCGCCGCTTGTGGCAGTGGCCTTGCTTCGTCGTCTCGGAGACGGTAACCGCGTAGTTCGTTGTGCGCGTCGTGTACTGACGGGTGTCGGTGAGCGCGTTGGCGCTCCCGCAGCCGGCACAGGCCACAACAGCGGCCAGGAGCACGGTCGCGAAGAGCGGGTTAGTCGTCGAGTATACAGAATGGAAATGGGAGACAACCATGAATAGAGTCCTCAAAAAGAGATGAGCAGATAGGCGATGGAGACGACAGGCTCCAACGGGCATCCCTCAGGACGGCAACGGAAAGGTATACTGAGCGCGCGGAGCCGTTAAATTACAAACAGGCTGAGCACCCACCCGCCGACCAACCCCACGATGGTTACGGCAGTGACAATCAGCACCGTGTTTCGGCGTTGCCCTCGGCGACGCTGCTCCGCGGCCTCGCGCTTAGCGCGTCGCCGCTGCTTTTCTTCGAGGTGTTGCCGTTTTCTCTCGTCGAGTTTCTGCACGAGCGTCTGATGACTTTCCTGAAGCCCTTCGTCGGTAAAATAGTTCTCATCGGCAGCGTAGTGGTCCATGGCAGCGTGGGGCAAGCTTCTGGGGAAGATGCTTAGCATACTTATCGGCGTAGCTGACAAAAATTTTAGGAGACCGGCGCAGGGAGGCGGTTCGGCGTGCAAAAGATGGCCGATCGCACGAGCCGTCCGGGCCGTTTCGAGGCGTGTGGCGAACCGGTGGGTTTCTGCTGGAAGACCGAAACAAATGATATTCGGCGGGATACGTCTTCATGTAATTCCCACACCCCTTCATGGCGCCTACTGCACAGGTTAAGACCGTGGAGGAAGCGTTGGGCTTTATGAGGGCCTGACGCAATGCATGATGACCCCCCATGAATTGGATGCCGAATGCACGGCGGAGGAAACCCCTTCAGTAGTCCGTTCTTCGATCGCGCATTGATGCCCCGCCGACCGTGCGGCCCCTTCCACCACCCGTCTGCCCCTGGCAGGGAGGAGTCGCTATGAGTGGGCACGTCCTCGTCCTCAATCAAGACTATAGCGCGCTCACGGTTTGCAGCGTGGAGCGTGCCGTCATCCTTATGCACTTGCAAAAGGTGCACCTGGTAGAGTCCGTGTCTGGCGAATACGTGCGCTCGCCCAGCACACGCATTCCCTGGCCCAGTATCGTGCGGCTCAAAAGCTACGCGCAGGTGCCGTACAAGAAGGTCATGCTCTCGCGCAAGAATGTCCTGCGGCGCGACCGCAACACGTGCCAGTACTGCGGGGTCACGTCCAACCTGACCATCGATCACATCCTCCCGAAGTCCCGGGGCGGTCGCGATACGTGGACGAATCTTGTCGCGGCCTGCGTCTCGTGTAACAACCGCAAGGGGGATCGTACGCCCGAGGAAGCCGGCATGGACCTCGCCCGCGACCCGTTCCGCCCGAGCTACGTCATGTTTATCCGCGACTTCGTGGGGCAGCTCGACGACACCTGGAAGCCGTACCTCTTCCTGGGCTAGGCGGGATTCATCTCCGCACCGCACGGTCCGTTGGTGCATGAGGGGGGTAGGGGCGTCGGGCTGCCCGGTACGACGGGGATGGGGGCACGGTGTGCTTTCATCAACAATCCACGCAGCGCGTCATCCGCCGCACCGCTGTGCTCGTTGAAATGGTGGTCGCACCTAGTTGCGACGCCCTCTGCTCCTGACGATCAACCCCGTCCTACCGCCGTGGCTTCGAACGTAATCCGCTACATCGCCCGCGCTGCCTGGATCCTCCCGATTTTCTTCGTTGGCCTGTTCGTGCATCAGGCCTACGTCGCGTATGGCCTCCGTGCGACGCTCACCGAGGGCCAGCCGGCCACCGCCGAGGTGCTGGAGGTCCACATGGAGAACCGCGTCGACGTGACCTACGACTACGTGAGCCTGCGCGTCGAGCTTTCGGATGGGCAGGTCATCACGAAAGAGAAGATGTCGCTCCCGCACTCGCTGATCCAGCTTCTCGAAAATAAGGAGACTGTCGACGTACTCGTCCGGCCTGGCGCGGCACAAGAAGTAGTTATCGCGCAGTTCGGAGCGACGCAGTGGCGCATCGCGGCGCTGAACGCTGCCATGGCGCTGGGGGCCGCCCTCGTCTTTGGCCTCGGCATCTACTACTGGGACCGGTACCTGCAGCGGGAGGGCGAGCCCTCCGAGCGCGGCGTCACCGATCCCGACCCGGACCACCCGGCCCGCGAAATCACCCGCGCCTAAATGAGATGGCGAATGGAGCGCGGCGAATGATGAAGGGCGGGGTTGAGGCCCATCCGATGCTCCGGCTCCTCGTCTCCCCGTTTCCTCAGCTCGTTCTGTTCATCGCGCCATCGGCTGTGTGGGGAAGCGCGGCTCCTCGGGGTACAGGTCAGCCACCCACTCGTCGTAGCCGTTGAAGATCTGCGTGTCGACCTCGCGCTTCGTGTCCTCGTCGACCAGAAACTCCTCCTGGGCCTGGCTCCAGCGCGGGTGCGGCACGTTGGGGTTCACGTTCGACAGAAACCCGTACTCGCTCGGCGCCTCGTCATTCCAGAACGTCGGCGGCTCTTCGTCGACGAACGCGATGCGGTCGATGGCCTTGGCGTTCTTGTAGCCGTACTTCCAGGGGAGCACGAGCCGGAGCGGAGAGCCGTTCTGCTTCGGGAGCGGCTCACCGTAGACGCCCGTCGCCACGAAGGCGAGCTCGTTCATCGCCTCGTCCATCCGTAGCCCCTCGTAGTACGGAAACTCATAGTATCCGCCCGTGGCGGCCGGCATCTGCTTGGGGCGGTTCACGGAGAAGAAGCGCACGTGCGTTGCCCGCGAGAGCGGCTTGCAGCGGTCGATCAAGTCCCGCAGCGGAAAGCCCGTCCACGGCACGGTGAGCGACCACGCCTCCACGCAGCGGAACCGGTAGAGCCGCTCCTCCAGCGCCATCGAGCGGATGATCTGCGCCACGTCGAACGTCTGCTCCTCCTCGACGAGGCCGCCGACGGCAAGCGTCATGGGAAACGGATCGTAGTCGCCCGTGAGGGGCCACACCTTCTTAAGGTCGCCGCGGTGCTTGAACTCATAGTAGTTGTTGTACGAAGAGGTGATGAGGCGGCTCGACGTTTCGCGCTCCGGCACGGGGTACGCGTTGTTTCGGGCGGCCGGGTATCCCTCACGCGGCGCGTTCGCCGGGATCGTGTCGAGCGGCCCCGTCGGGTCATCCGCTGCGGAGCGGCCCCCGTCCGACGTGCAGCCGAGCGACGTGCCCGCCGCGAGGCCGACCGTCCCCATCCCGAGCTTCTTGATGAACGTGCGCCGGTTTTCGTAGGTCGACCGGTCGGGGGCGTCCTGCTCGCGGCCCTGCCAGCCGGGCGGAAGGTGAATGTGGGCCATGGGAACGCGCGTGTGAAGCGAGATTGAAGCGATGAGGGTCGTACCGCACACCGATCCGGACCGTTCCAACCAAAACGCCCGCCGATCCAGCAGGACCGACGGGCGTTCTGCCTGGAAAAGGGGGGCAGTCGAGGTCACTGGCTCGAATAGCTGATCCGGTCGGCGTTTGCCGCGCGGAGGGCAGCTTGCACCTGGTTTACCCTTTCCCTAGCCACGTCCTTGTCCACCTTGAGAGCGACATAGGCCTTCGCGTCGGTGGTAGCCAACTTCCGCTTAACGACGTTCGAGAGGGCATCCATACGGCTTGGCTGCCCGTCCACCGTCAGCGGACCGCCGGGCTGAAGGCCGATGGTGATCTGTTGCATCCCCGCCTTCTCGAAGACGGACGCGTTGTCTTCCTTCGGCGCGTCATCACCGAGCTTGAACGTGACAGGAAGCGCCATCTGTACCTTCACCGCTTCGCCCTGCTGCTTGCCCGGCTCGAAGGACAGTCCCTTTACGGCGTCCAGCGCGGCCCGGTCGAGCGCTTCGTGCACGCCGCGGGTGACCGTCGGGTTGACCACATCCCCGTTTTCATTCACGATAAACTGCACGAAGACGCGGCCTTCGATGCCGGCCTTTTTCGCGAGCTCGGGGTACTGAATGCGTTCTTGCAGGGCCTCCATGCCGCCTTTCAGCTCAGGGCGGTCTTCCACCACGACGAAGACTTCACCATCTGGCGCACCTTCCGATTGGGTCGTCGCTGTCTCTCCGCTCGATTCCCCAACATCGGGTGGGGTCACCGCGTCGGAGCAGGCGACGATACCGAGGCCGAGCCCGATGAGGAGCACGACGGCGGCGAGGGAGGCGTAGCGGGGGTGCTTGAGGTCGGACATGTTCAGTTGGGTCATGGCGCGTATGCGTTCTTTGAGGGATGAAGAGGTTTCGGCTATGCTGACGGCAAAGGCCGGGTGCGGCGCGGCCGCGGTTGAAAATCCATACAGCAGGTCGGCGTAGGCCTTGCGACGGCCGCGCAGGTGGCGGAGCGCTTCGGCGTCGCAGGCCATTTCACGCGCTCGTTCGATGGCGTGGGTGAGGCGTGGAAGTCCGGGGTGCACGGCGAACACGGCGGCCACCAACTGCTCCGTCCAGCGAGCGAGAAAGTCATGCCGCCGGATATGGATGAGTTCGTGCGTGAGCGTCATCCGCAGGGCGTCCGGCTGCTCGGCGAGCGCGCGCGGGAGGAGGATGACGGGGCGGCGCGCACCGTAGGTCAGCGGCACGACGGCTGCGTCGGTGAGCTGCACCTGCACCGGACGCTGCACGCCGAGGGCGCGGGCGAGCCGATCGGTGGTCTGCTGCACCGGGCTGTCCTCGGCAAGCGCATCCCCGTGCAGCGCGGCCACGGCCCAGCGGCTACGCACGAGGCGCACGAGCCGGACGGCCCCGAGCAGCACGGCGCCCGCCGTGAGGAGGCCCACCGCGTGGAACACGTCCCACCCCAATGCGCCGGGCGATGGGGAGGAGGCAGAGACCGACTCCGCCGGGAGCAGTATCATCGCGGGGCCCGACGGCGCGTTGGGTAGCGTCGTCCATCCCACCAGGAAGCTCGACCCGTCGATCCACGCGGCGGCCACCAGCCCCGCGGGCAGGGTGAACAGGAGCGCCTGGAGCAGCCGGTACCGCACGAGCGGATGCCACCGCTCAGCGCGGTGAATGATCACGTAGAGCGGCAGGGCCAGCAGCGTCCACGCCAGGAGCGGGAGCCAGAGTGCCGCCGTGCTCCACGTGCCCAGGGCGTGCAAGACGTCAAGCAGTTCAGTCATGGTCATCGTCCTCCATCGCATCGATCATCTTGCGGATTTCGTCGCGCTCTTCGTCGGAGAGCTCTTCGTGCCGGACCAGCGTCTGCACGAGGGCCATGGGCGAGCCTTCGAACACGCTCTCCATCAGCCGGCGCAGCAGGCTGTGCTGCACCTTGTCGGGCTCCTGCGCGGGTGCGTAGACGTACGTGCGCCCGTCCTTGTGATACTGGAGGTAGCCTTTGTCGGCCAGCTTCTTCATGACGGTCATGATGGTCGTGTACGCCACCTCGCGTTCGTCGAGGATGCGGTCACGGACGTCGGCCACGGTGGCCTCGCCAAGGTCCCACACGTGGTGAAGGACCTCCATTTCGGTTTCGCCGAGTTGGGTTAGCGACTTCTTTCGCATAGGTCGTGGTTGCTTAGGGAAGGTAGGTTGTCAGGGTGGGGAGGAGGCGGTCGCCGCGCAGCGCATCGCCCCGTTCTACGATCGTGCCGTCGGGGCCGATGAGCACAGGGTTGGGAAAGCCCCACACGCGATAGCGGTCGCTGAGCGCGCGGTTCGGATCAAGCACCTGGGGCCACGTCACGCCGTAACGATCGACGAACGCACGGACCTGCGGTTCGGCATCATCAACGGCCACGCCGATCAGTTGCAGGCGATCGGCGGCAAATCGGCGGCGGGCGGCTTTCAGGTGAGGAAGCTCGCCGCGGCAGGGTCCGCACCACGACGCCCAAAAGTCGAGCAGCACGTACTGGCCGGCAAAGTCCTCCAACGCGATGGGGCGGCCGGATAGCGTCGTGTCGGCCCACGCCGGCGCGGCGTCGCCGGGCTGGGAGGCTTCGGTGTGCGGCGCTGCCATCGCGGGGCGCAGCCGGAGCCAGCGCCCGTGGTCGTCGATCGTGGCGACGGCGTACGACTGACCGTTCCAGGCGAAGGATTCAGTGAAGGGCACGCGCTCATCGGAGCCGCTCCCGACGGCGAAGCGCCCATCGCCATCCCGGTCGATGACGACGTTGTGCCAGAACCGAAACCCTTTGCCGTGGCCCGTCGGGCCGTGCCGCACGCCGATCGTCACGGTCGTGTCGTCTACAGCGAGACGTCCCGTGCGGAGGGTATAGCGCTGCGAGACCGTAAGTGTGTGCGCGCCGGGCTGGCGGGTGGAGCGGTACGCGCCGCCCATGGGATGATCCCGATGCCAGGTGACCCACACCGAATCAGTAACTGTCCGGCGACGATCGTCGATGCGTCGGTCGTACGCCACCGTGGCGGTCTGCTTGCGCAGTGAATCACCAGCTCTGGGGGCGGCCAACAGGTGTTCGGCCGGCGTGTACCGGCGGTCGTTGTTGGCATCCAGGTAGTAGTGCCAGCGCCCGGTGGTGTCGCGGCCGCCGAGAATGGAGAGGGTGTTGCGGGTCGGAGCGTCACTCAACCGCTTGACGTAGAGCAGCGTGTCGCGGAGCGCCATCGAATAGCGGACGGGGCGCGAGTCGCGGGGATAGCCGCGGAAGATCTCATCTATCCGGTCAGAGGCGTACAGGATGCCGCCCGTGCGGGGCGCCGACGCGCCCCGCTGCCGTAGCGAGTACGGCGAAGCCGAGTCCAGGGCGATGCGGGGCCACGCCGAGGCCATACCCGGAGGGGGGATGTCCTGCCAGCCCGCAACGCGATCGCGCACCTGCCGCGCCCGATCCGCGATGACGACGCGGTCAGCGCGGGGCGACCCGTCGTGGGCCCGCTCAACGCTGAATGCACTGCCGCGGGTGTACTTGTAGCGGACCGTATCGCCGCGAGCGGCCGCGAGAGTAATCGTCCATCGGCTGCCGTCGGGTTGCATGGGGCGCGCCCACTCCCACGGGTGACGCGGCGCTGAGCCGTCGAGGCCCGGATCCCAGCGGTTCAGCGAGCCCATCCAGAAGATAGCCTCGCCGGCGGGCGGGCGGGGAGGAATCTCCACCTCGAAGGTAAGCGCCACCGAGTCGCGCGGTTGGGCGTGGAGCCCGCTGCCGAAGAACAGCCATCCTAGAGTTGGTAAGGCTAGCAGTAGAAGATGCATCACGAATCCAGCGCCTGGGTTACAGCCAACGATCAACAATCTATTTACTATTAATGTAGTAATAAGTCAAATGGTTCTCCGGATTGTGTGAGTTGGCATCCCTTACTTCTCATCGTACGCGTAGAGGTGCGCCACGCGCTCGGGATCGGTGTCCATCACGTAGTGCGTCCACAGGTACAAGTTCTGCAGTTGCTGGCGCAGCAAGCCGTCTGAACGGAACCGACGGGCCGACGTGGTGACCGCCTGTGGCAGAAAGCGGAACGTGCCGCGCTGGTGGAGCCGGTCGGCCAGCTCCAGGTCCTCGAAGATGGGCCAGTCTGGAAAGCCGCCGACGGCTTCGAAGGCCTCGCGCGTGGCAAAAAGGCCCCGATCGCCAAACGCGATGCGGATCCAGGGCCAGCGCGTGCACCAACTGTACAGCCGGAGGAGAAGCGCGTCGCGGTCGAATGAGAGCTGAAAAATGCCCGACTCGACGTCCGGCCGGCGGATGGTCTGACGGATCCGGGTGAGCGCGTGGGGCGGCGGCAGCGTGTCGGCATGTAGGAACCAGAGCACATCGCCGGATGCGATCTCGGCGCCACGGTTCATCTGGTGGGCGCGGCCCCGGGGCGCCTCCACGACGGCCGCATGGGGCGCCGCACGCTGCGGGGTATCGTCTGATGAGCCGCCATCCACCACGATGATCTCCTTGGGGCCGGGTTGGGACCGAACGGCGTCCAGCGTGCACTCGATGACACCGGCTTCGTTGAGCGCCGGAATGATGATGGAGACGGTCATGGGGGCGCGGACGAATGGCACCGGACGGTGAGCAGGAGTCGGCAGGTGAATCGCAAAAGGCGTACTTCGCGTCACCAGATCATGAGTTTCATACAGAAGACGGAGCCCCCTGATTTCAGAAACTCACTCGTGTCCAGCTCGACGGGCGTGAATCCTGCGCTACGGAGGCGTTCATTCGTGACGGTGCATCCTTCCTGGATGAGCACGTGCTCGCCGTCTGGGCAATGCGCGTTGCAGGCGAAAAGGCGACGGGCTTCGTCGTCCGGGGCCTCGATAACCGTATCGAAGAACCGGTCGATCAGCGCACGGCCCTTCGCGTCGAAGACGTCGGGATAGATCAGGACACTGCGGGCATCGAGCACGCTGAAACACGTGTCGAGATGGTAGAAGTCGGGATCGTCGAGGCGAAGCGTGAGGACGGGCACGTCCAGCATCTCGCTGATGGCCGCGTACGCTTCGCGCTCCGTCCGAAATCCGTACCCGCCCCAGAGGAGATGGTGCTCCGGGTGCCAGATCGCATCGCCCATCCCTTCGAAGTCCGTGTCAAGGGATTCCGGGAGACGGTGTACTTCATAGCCGAGCTGCTCGAAGAAGCGGGCGAAGTGCGGCACTTCGGCCTGGCGCTCGGGGGCATGCATGCGGCTGAGCACCACGCCGCGGCTGGCGGTAGTAGGTCGGTAGAAGGGGAGCGTCTGATTCGCACAGAATACCATGTCCGGCAGCCCCTCAACGCCTTCCAGGATCTCGGGGTAGACGCCGCGTGACGCGTAGGCCTCGCGGAGGGCCTCCCATTGGCGCCGCGCCGTGTCGTGGTCCACGGTCCCAACGTGATGCGCCATGTGCGGATTGATGACGTACGCGACGTCGAAGTAGGTCGGCGTCGTGAGCACGACGCGGGTGGGGACGGGAACGCGAGCGCAGTCGTCGAGCTGGAAGTCGACTTCGGACGGAGCGTGGTAGAGCATTGGACGGGCAGGAGTCAAAGCGACAGCGGCAGATGGCCTTAAGCCTAAGCTAACGACTACCGGCCCGAATGGGAAGCAGCACGGCTTCATCCAATGTTGATACTTTCGTCGTATGTATATTATTATAATATCAATCACAATAACGACGTCTTGCATCTCGGTTTCTTCTGCACTCCCGTAGCGAGGACGGCGGGCACGCATCTTCTCTTCGGCGTGTGGGGGCGATTCTCTCCTCCACGTGTCCACCCGGCCGCTCGCCGACCCGGTGGTGCAGGGCGTATCCTGTACTGACCGACCGGACGCTAAACTATGATGAATCGAGCGGAGGTAGCGATAATTGGGGGCGGCATCGTCGGATTGGCTACCGCGTATCGTCTCTTGGAGCACGATCCCGGATGCCGGCTCACTATTCTAGAAAAAGAGGACCAGGTAGGCCAGCACCAAAGCGGTCACAACTCGGGTGTCATACATTCGGGCATTTACTACACGCCTGGGTCGTTGAAGGCCCGAAATTGCCGTGCCGGTAAGGTGGCGCTTGAGGCGTTCTGCGAGCAGGAGGGCATCGCCTACGAGCGCTGCGGAAAGGTTATCGTCGCCACGCAGCCCGAGGAGGTACCCGTCCTTGAAGACATTCTCCGCACGGGCCGGGCCAATGGGGTGGAGTGTGAGCGCATCGATGCCGACCGCCTCCAGGAGGTGGAGCCGCACGCGCAGGGGATTGCAGCGGTCTACGAGCCCGAGTCCGGCATCGTGGACTACCCGGCGGTGTGCCGACGGTTGGCCGAGCGGGTGCAAGAGCGTGGCGGGGACATCCGGACAAACGCGCAGGTGCACGGCATCCAGCGAGCTGGCCGGCACCGCGTCGTCGAGACGGAGGCGGGCGCGGTAGAGGCGTCTTGCGTGGTCGGGTGCGCCGGCCTCCACGCGGACCGCGTGGCCGCGATGGCGGGCAGCGAGCCCGAAGTGCAAATCGTTCCCTTCCGGGGAGAGTATTACGCCCTAACGCCAGACGCCCGGCATCTGTGTCGCGGGCTCATTTACCCCGTGCCCAACCCCAATTTCCCCTTCTTAGGGGTCCACTTCACGCGCACGGTGCATGGCGGCGTCGAGTGCGGACCGAACGCCGTGTTGGCCTTTGCCCGCGAGGGGTACGATCATTGGACCGTCGATGCCTCGGACTTCATGGAGGTGATTGGATACCAGGGTTTCCGCCGACTGGCGCTGAAGTACTGGCGTACGGGACTCATGGAGCTCTGGCGGTCTTTCAGCAAACAATCGTTCCATCGTGCATTGCAGAAGCTCGTGCCCACCGTTAAAATGGAACAGCTTGTATCCATCGAGGCAGGCGTCCGGGCACAGGCCGTCACGCCGGGCGGCGAGCTCGTCGATGATTTCTTGATCGACGAAGAGCCGGGTTTCGTCAACGTGTTGAACGCGCCGTCCCCGGCGGCGACCGCCTCGCTAAACATCGGTTCGACCGTCGCTGAGCGCGTTGTGGCACAGCTTCAGGCCGTCTAATTGTACATCACATATTCGATACCGCGAGATTATGGACATTGCTACGAACGGAGCGGACGTGAAAAGATACCCCATCGAGACGCTACGCCAATTTTGCGAATCGGTGTTTCGTCATTTCGACGTGCCGGCCGAGGATGCCCAACAGGCGGCGGCCGTGCTGTCGGCTGCAGACCGTCGCGGGATCGACTCACACGGCGTGGCCCGTCTCAAAACCTACTTCGACATGTTGCGTCACGGACGCATTAATCCGCAACCCACCATTGAGGTGGTCCGAGAAACGCCGTCGACTGCCACGGTAGATGGCGACAACGGATTAGGGCTCGTCGTGGGCCCACGGGCGAATGCGCTCGCGATGGAAAAAGCCGAAGCCGTAGGGTCG